>NZ_JBDGBK010000025.1:0-41042 GCF_040910045.1 Enterococcus sp. RTP21361st1_A6_RTP21361_211029
GGAAGCTATTGACTACTATTTTGAAAAAAACAATCGGCGAATCACGTTTGAATACATCATGCTGGATCATGTCAATGATCGACCAGAGCATGCGCGGCAATTGGTCGAATTGCTCAAGAATAAACGCAAGCTTTCTTATGTGAACTTGATTCCTTACAACCCTGTCAGTGAACATGATCAGTATGCTCGCAGTAAGAAAGAAGATGTTTTAGCATTTTATGACATCTTGAAGAAAAATGGTATCAACTGTGTGATTCGTAAAGAACATGGGACGGATATCGATGCAGCTTGCGGTCAGTTGCGCAGCAAACAGATGAAAAAGCAAGTCACTGCCTAGAAACAAATAAGTCTGACCATGAAGGCGGGAAAGTCGCTCATTGAACAGACTTTTATCAAAAAACGGTACAGGAGACCGTTTTTTCAAAATCAGAAAAGTAGGTGAACGGCACTCTTTGTTGACAGACCGCTGAAAAAGGCCAGCTCTGAGACAAAGACGGGTGCGGTTCCTGCTTTTGCTGATTTTTTTATTTCAGAAAAGAACTGTTTTGGATAACAACAAAGGAAAACGATTTCTCTGGATTTTTTCAAAATTCCGATACTCATGGCTTGAAAAATCGTCTATACTATAAGAATTGATAGAAATAAAAATAACACACATGATGAAAGGATGATTCCATGGAATGGATCAAATTGATTGGTATTTTGGTAATTCTTGTCGGCTTTTTGCTGAAACTCGACACGATCGCCGTTGTTCTGATCGCAGGATTAGCAACCGCATTAGTTTCGGGGATAGATTTTACTGATTTCTTATCAATGTTAGGAAAGGCATTTGTAGACAATCGTCTCGTGACCTTATTCCTACTCACACTACCAATGGTAGGAATCTCAGAACGCTTTGGATTGAAACAACAGGCCGTTGTTTTGATTGAAAAAATCAAAGGATTGACCCCAGGCAAGTTTTTAAGTTTGTATTTGTTTATTCGAGAACTAGCAGGTTTCTTCTCGATTCGGATCCAAGGACACACGCAATTTATTCGTCCAATCGTAAACCCAATGGCGCAAGCCGCAGCGGAGAACAAGTATGGCGAACTAGAAGAAGCAGATCAGGAAAAAATCAAAGCTCGGGCGGCAGCTAATGAGAACTACGGGAACTTTTTTGCCCAAAATACGTTTGTGGCGGCTTCGGGTGTTTTATTGATCACTGGAACGTTAAAATCATTGGGTTATGACGTAGCCGCCAGTGCAATCGCACAGGCTTCAATCCCTATCGCGCTGATCGTTTTAGTCATTGCTACCCTTTCAAATCTGGCTTTCGATCGCAAAATGTCTAAAAAATATGGCGAAAAGGAGGAAAAGTAAATGGAAGCAATCATCAATAATATTTTAGAATTCTTTTATATTTTGATCGGTCTCTTGTCAATCATGACTGCTGTTCGAGTCTTTAAAGATGCGACCCATCCAACACGACTGGGTACAGCAACATTTTGGCTTTTACTTGGTATCGTTTTTGCTTTCGGAAACTTTATTCCTTACATCATTGATGGGATCATCATTATTTGTATGGGCGTATTGACGTTCTTCAAGCAAGTTCGAATTGGTAAAATCGTGGATGTCGATGAACAAAAAGCAGAACAAGCCGCCGAAAGAATCGGCAGTAAGATTTTTATCCCTTGTATCTCACTAGCAGTCATCGCAGTTGCGATTTCCTACACACCTTTAGGCGGACAAGTTGGGATCGGGATCGCTTCTGTTTTGGCGTTGATTTTAGCAATGGTATTGACCTCTGCTAAACCAAAAACAGTGCTGGATGATTCCGATCGTATGTTCCAACAAGTCGGTACTGCTGGTATCTTGCCACAATTACTAGCGGCTCTAGGCGTGATTTTTAATGCTGCTGGTGTTGGAGAAGTGATCTCCCATGGTATTTCAGGTGTAGTACCCGAAGGCAATCGTTTGATTGGTGTGATTGCCTATTGTTTAGGCATGGTTTTATTTACAATGATCATGGGAAATGGCTTTGCGGCATTTACTGTCATTACTGCCGGAATCGGTGTCCCATTCGTAATCGCTCAAGGGGGAGATCCCGTTGTAGCAGGAGCACTGGCGATGACTGCCGGTTTTTGCGGAACATTGTTGACACCGATGGCAGCCAATTTCAATGCATTACCCGTCGCATTACTCGAGATGAAAAATTCGAATGCAGTAATCAAAACCCAAGCACCGATTGCCGTGCTGCTAATTGTGATCCATATCGGATTGATGTACTTTTGGGCATTTTAGTGGTAAAAAGGAATAGAAAGGATGATCAATATGAAATGTTTAGTCACAGGATTTGATCCATTTGGCGGAGAAGAAATCAACCCAGCGTTGGAAGCTGTTAAATTATTACCAGAAGAAATCAACGGAGCAAAGATAGTTAAATTAGAGATTCCTACTGTTTTCGGCAAATCAGCTGAAGTTGTACAAACTAAAATTGAAGAGATCCAACCTGATGTTGTTTTGAATATTGGACAAGCAGGCGGACGTTTTGCTATTTCACCTGAGCGAGTGGCGATCAATGTCGATGATGCACGTATTCCAGACAACGAAGGTAATCAACCAGTAGATGAAGCCATCCAGCCTCAAGGTCAACCTGCTTATTTCAGTCAGTTGCCGATCAAAGCAATGGTAGCTGCGATGAAAGAAGCCGGGATTCCTGCTGTTGTTTCAAATACTGCCGGTACATTTGTCTGCAACCACATCATGTATCAAGTACAATACATGATCGATACAAAATACCCAACGCTTAAAGGGGGCTTCATTCATGTCCCATTCGTTCCGGAGCAAGTTGTTGACAAGCCTGGTCAACCGGCTATGAGCTTACAAGATATTGCGAAAGGATTGGAAGCGGCAATCGGTGCGATTGTCGATTATCAAGGAAAAGAAGACATCAAAGCAATCGGGGGCGCCATTCATTAAGCGGCACGAACAGATTGTCAATTAAAACGAATTGATTTAACGATAGATAGATCAGACAACTAGGAATATAACTTGTAAGAGGATAGGTTGCTTGCGAGAATAGGCCGATGTTGTCTGATCTTATTTATTTCAAGTAACGAGCAAGTATGAAGCGCGGAAAGTCATTTATTCGTCTTTTTATCGATTTATTGATAGAATTCATCTAGTGGAACACGCGAAATGCGAAGGGGGCAAATCATGATCATTACTGAATTTGATAGAGAGAATTATATTTTACGTGATCAGCTGATCGACTTAGCCGTTCTAATTTATCCGTCTACCTATCAAAAAGAGCAGCGGACAGCAGAAGAATTACTGCAGCCGAATAAAGTTGTCATTGCAGCTATTGAAGGAGAGCAATTGGTCGGCTTTGTGAGTGCCTTCCAAAAAAGCGACACTATCTGGCAGCAAGAGATCAGCTTAGTTGATCCCCGACATCCAGATGAACAAATAGGTGAGCGTTTGACTGCCTTTTTGCGAGACGAAGTTGTTGCTGCTGGCGGAGAATGGCTAGTTTCTTAAGTCTTCTAGTTGAACATTGCTTGTCAAAACGGACACAGACAGTTATAGTGGCCAAGATGTTTCTTAAAACTAGTCAAGAGTTGGAACATAAGTTGAAACAAATGATATCCGAATGATCAAAAATGAAGGTCGCAAGAATCATCAAGATTAGCGACAAGACACGGCTGTAAAGTGAGTGTCTTTCATTGATTGTTCGGATATATGCTTGTTTTTTGTAACTTATGACACAACTCTTTTTGTTTTTTTTAAAAGAAAAAATGGTCTTTAAAATAAAAATGAGAAGAAGATGAAAGTAGCATATTTATTAGTTTTCTAGTAATATTTAGTAGAAATTCTTCAAAGTTATTGTCTTTTATCGTGTTTTTTAATGCTAAAAATTGTAAAAAAAGATTGCTTTTTTAATAATTATTAATTAAAATCTAATCTAACTTCAGAAAAGAGCGATTATTCTGAAAATTAAATCAATTAAGGAGTAGTTCAGGATGAAAAATAAATGGGCATATGGATTGGTTGCTGTGTGCGGCTTAGTTTTAGCAGGCTGTACCACAGGTGGTTCAAATAATTCAAGCAGCGGATCAGCTGCCAGCAGCGAAAGCAATGCGGAACAGGTATTCAATGTTGTGGTTCAACAAGAAATGCCAAGTGCCGATTTGTCCCTTGCGACAGATACAATCAGTTTCAGTGCGCTAAATAATGTATATGAGGGGTTGTACCGCTTAGACGCTGACAGCAAACCGCAGCCAGCTGGAGCAGCAGAAGAAGCAGAAGTCAGTGAAGATGGATTGACTTATAAGATCAAATTGCGTGATGACGCAAAATGGTCAAATGGCGAACCTGTAACAGCAGCTGATTATGTCTATGGTTGGCAACGAACAGTCAAGCCTGAGACGGCTTCAGAGTATGCCTACTTGTACGCACCAGTAAAAAATGCGGAAGCTATCACAGCCGGAGAGAAAGATCCGTCTGAATTAGGAATCAAAGCAGTTGGCGATCATGAGTTAGAGATCACATTAGAAAAGGCCACTCCTTACTTTGACTATTTGCTGGCATTCCCATCTTTCTTTCCGCAAAGTCAAGCGGTTGTTGAAGAACACGGGGATCAATATGCGGCAACGAGCGACAATGCCGTTTATAATGGACCTTTTGTTCTTACCGGATTTGATGGACCAGGAACCGATACCGAATGGGCATACGAAAAGAATGATCAGTATTGGGATAAAGATACAGTGAAATTAGAAACTATCAATGTGAGTGTTGTTAAAGAATCAGCGACTGCATTGAACTTGTTCCAAGATGGTCAAGCTGATGATGTCATTCTTACAGGGGAACTTGCACAGCAAATGGCCAATGATGAAGCGTTTGTCTCTCAACCAGAAGCAACGACCTATTATTTTGAAGTCAATCAACGCGATGAAAAATCACCATTCCGCAATGAAAATTTACGTAAAGCAATTTCGTATGCCATTGATCGTGACGCTTTAGTGACATCGATTTTAGGGGACGGCTCAATTGCTTCGACAGGTCTAGTACCAGAAGGCATGACCTTTAGCCCATCCGACAATACTGATTTTACTAAATCAGCAGGCAGTGTTTTAGAATATGATGAGGCCAAAGCCAAAGAGCATTGGGAAAAAGCTAAAGAAGAATTGGGAATCGATTCTCTTGAATTTGATATCTTAGCCTCTGATACAGATTCTACGAAGAAAATCATTGAATATGTACAAGATACATTGCAAAAAACATTGGATGGTTTAACAGTAACGTTAAGCCCCGTACCATTCTCTGTTCGTTTGGATCGTTCCAACGCTGGAGACTTTGATATGTTGATGGGTGGTTGGGGAGCTGACTATGCAGATGCTAGCAGTTTTACAGACTTATTCACGACTGGCAACTCATATAACCGTGGTCAATGGAGCAATGAAGAGTATGATGCCTTGATTAAATCTGCAAGTACGACTAACGTCAATGACCCAGAAAAGCGTTGGGAAGATTTAGTCAATGCGGAAAAACTAATCATGAGTGAACAAGGAGTAATCCCAGTTTACCAAAAAGCAGAAGCTCATTTACGTGCACCAAATGTAAAAGGTGTCGTTGCTCATGCAGCAGGCGCACAATACGATTACAAGTGGACATCGATTGAATAACCACTTGAATGCCTAGCGGCTGGGACAGTAACTGGATACAAGATGACGATTATCGATGAATAGCTGGAATAACAGGCATAACAAAAATGGAGAAGCTGCTGCTTCTCCAAAATGCCAAGTGCTTCACTATTTGTCACGTATGGAAATCTTCTCTTGAATACAGTCTCAGCCGGCTTTTTTTTCTAAAGCAGAAAGGCAGTCGACAAAAGACACGAAACGATAGGTTACTAAATTAAAGAGTATTGATTAATAAAAAGAGCAAAGAAAGTAGCAGTAAAAAAATTCCTGGCCATAGCCAAAAGCCGTAGCTTTGTTTACCAACATCGGAGAGTTTAAGGTAATCGGTTTTATTTTTGGAAAAAGCTTTTTTCATTGAATATTGGAAATGATCAAAGAACCCAGAGGCAAAGACCCAAAGAAAACCGCCGATGATCAAGAAGAATAAAGCCCAAAGAAATAGTGCATCCGAGATAGTTGACAGGGTCAATTCCTTTTTGAAAAACAACCAGCTAATGGAAATAAGGGTACATATGAGGGCGATCAGCCCACTACTTTTTTTTATCCGCATAAGTTGACTCCTTTTTAATGATTCGTACTACTTAATTTACATAATTATTGATAAGAAGTCAAAATACCTAGGGGGAAGACGCGTGAACGGTTTTTTGAAATATTTATTGAAACGGATATTCTATATGGTATTGACCTTATGGTTGATTGCCACGATCACATTTTTCTTAATGCAATTTTTACCAGGAACACCTTATACCAATGCAGAAAAACTGAGTCCCGAACAGATTGCCTTATTGAATGAACAAGCAGGTTTAGATAAACCGATGATTACTCAATATGGGCTGTATTTGACGAATTTAGTTAAAGGCGACTTTGGGATTTCATTCCAATTCAAAAATCAACCGGTAGCGAATCTATTATCTGGTCGGATTGGTCCTTCTTTACAATTGGGGCTGCAGGCAATTATTTTTGGGACTTTTTTCGGTATCATTTTAGGGACGATCTCCGCTATGAAACAAAATACATGGATTGATACGACGTCAACGCTAGTAGCGATCTTGGGACGTTCGATTCCGAACTTTGTCTTTGCCGTTTTGCTGCAATACATTTTTGCCATCAAATTAGGTGTCTTGCCAATCGCCAAATGGGAAACTTTTGCAAGCACGATTTTGCCAACGATCGCATTAGCCATGTCGCCACTGGCAGACTCTGCCCGCTTTATTCGAACCGAGATGGTCGAGGTGCTCCACAGTGATTACGTTGAGTTGGCTCGTGCCAAAGGGCTGAGCCGCTGGGAGATCGCCTTCAAGCATGGTTTGCGGAACAGTTTGATCCCGCTGCTTACCTTGTTAGGACCTTTAGCCGTTGGATTGATGACGGGTTCATTGGTTGTTGAGAATATTTTTGCGATTCCGGGGATTGGCGAACAATTCGTAAAATCAATCATGACAAATGATTATCCAACAATCATGGCAGTCACGATTTTGTACTCTGCCATGTTAGTATTTGTGATTTTAGTGGTAGATATTTTGTATGGTATCGTTGATCCGCGTATCCGTGTGTCAGAAGGGAGCCGTGGCTAATGGAAGAGAAAACAATCAATCAAGTAGCTGCCATTGATGCAGCCAAATTTCAGCCGTTACAAAAAAATACCAAAGAAGAACGAGAAGCAATTGCTGCGCCATCGCTGACCTTTTTCCAAGATTCATGGCGCCGTCTGAAGAAAAACAAAGCAGCTGTATTTTCGATCGTACTATTGCTGATCATTATTGCAATCTCGATTATTACGATCTTTGTTTCTCCCCATGACCCTACTGCGCAAAACGTGAAGTTCACGAATCTGCCTCCCAAAATTCCCGGACTCAATCTCCCAGGATTAAATGGGTATGCAATGGTTGGTGGTGAATTGGTTGATAAATATGCTGCTGCCAATGTTCCAGAAGGCACTTACTATCTACTAGGAACCGACGGACTAGGACGGGATCTGTTGAGCCGTTTATTTGTCGGAACGAGAATCTCGCTATTGATTGCTTTTATTGCCGCTTTGCTAGATATCATCTTTGGCGTGACCTATGGATTGATTTCCGGTTTATTAGGGGGACGAGTGGATAATATCATGCAACGTTTCTTAGAGATCCTTTCTGGGATTCCGAATCTAGTGGTGATGATTTTGATGCTGGTCGTCTTCAAACCAGGAATCTTTTCGATCGTAGCTGCGATGGCTATCACCAACTGGATTCCAATGGCTCGGATTGTTCGCGCGCAAACAATGAAATTAAAAGATCAAGAGTTTGTGCTAGCTGCTACGACATTAGGTGAGAGCCGTATGAAGATTGCGATGAAGCATATCTTGCCGAATATTTCGAGTGTGATTATTGTCCAAATGATGTTCAGTATCCCATCAGCGATTTTCTTCGAGGCTTTTCTAAGTTTTATCGGTTTGGGCTTAAAGCCGCCTTCAGCATCGCTAGGGATGTTACTGAGCGACGGGTACAAGACCTTTTTATTCTTGCCTTACCAAATGTGGGTGCCGGCGGTTACGTTGTCGGTCATTATGATCGGATTCAACTTACTTGCTGATGGACTCCGTGATGCCTTCGATCCGAAAATGAAAGAGTGATTGCTATGGAAAAAGTGTTAGAAGTGAAAAATTTAGAGATCTCCTTTGATACCTTTGCAGGGAAAGTCCAAGCGATCCGCGATGTCAGTTTCGAACTATACAAAGGCGAAACACTAGCGATCGTTGGCGAATCCGGTAGTGGGAAATCAGTAACTACCCGCAGTATCATGGGATTATTAGCTAGTAACGCCAATATAGATAATGGAGAGATCCTATTCAATGGAACGGATATTCTCAAGAAATCTGAGAAAGAACTACAAAAGATTCGCGGAAAAGAAATTGCGATGATCTTCCAAGATCCCATGACTTCTCTGGACCCGACGATGCCCATCGGCAAACAAGTGGCCGAATCTTTGATGAAACATAACAAACTTAGTAAAAAAGAAGGACTCCGACAAGCCTTGGATCTTTTGAATCTGGTAGGGATTCCGAATGCTGAGAAGCGTTTGAAAAATTATCCGCATCAATTTTCAGGGGGACAACGGCAACGGATCGTCATTGCCATCGCATTAATCTGTTATCCACAGATCCTGATTGCTGATGAGCCGACTACGGCACTGGATGTAACGATTCAAGCCCAAATCCTTGAGTTGTTGAAAGATATCCAACAAAAAATCAATTCATCGATCATTTTTATTACCCATGATTTAGGAGTAGTAGCAAATGTGGCAGATCGGGTAGCCGTCATGTATGGCGGCAAAATCGTAGAGGTGGGAACAGCAGAAGAAATATTCTATAATCCACAGCATCCTTACACTTGGGGGCTGTTAGGTTCCATGCCTACCTTGGAGGGGACGGGGGATCGTCTGTATGCGATTCCTGGCTCACCACCAGATTTGTTGGATCCGCCGACTGGGGATGCTTTTTATCCTAGAAATGAGTTTGCTTTGCAGATCGATGCCGAACAGCAACCCCCATTCTTTGATGTTTCACCGACCCATAAAGCAGCTACGTGGCTTTTAGCTCCGCAAGCACCTAAGGTTACCCCTCCGGATGAAATCTTGATTCGTTGGAAAAAATTCCAAGAAAAAACTAGACAGGCATCTGTATAAAGGAGGAGAACCCATTGGAGAAAGTGTTGCTTGAAGTAAAGAACTTAAAACAATATTTTAATGTCGGTCGCAAAGACGAAGTCAAGGCTGTAGATGATATCTCCTTTCAGATCTATGAAGGAGAAACCTTTGGACTAGTAGGAGAATCCGGTAGTGGGAAGTCAACGACTGGTCGAACGGTCATTCGACTGAATCATCCCACGGCAGGAGAAATCTTGTTTGATGGACAAGATGTCATGAAAATCAAAGGCAAAAAAGATTTAGCTGATTTCCGTCGAGAAGTACAAATGGTTTTCCAAGATCCGTATGCATCATTGAATCCTCGAATGAAAGTTCGCGATATCATTGCTGAAGGGATCGATATCAACGGATTGGCAAAAAACGAAAAGGAACGCAACCAGCGCGTAGATGATTTGTTGAAAACTGTTGGTTTAAACCCAAGTCATGGAACTCGCTATCCCCACGAATTTTCCGGAGGACAGCGGCAACGGATTGGGATTGCCCGAGCACTAGCGGTAGATCCCAAGTTCATCATCTGTGATGAACCGATTTCGGCTCTGGATGTTTCGATTCAGGCCCAAATCGTCAATTTGCTGCAAGATTTACAGCAAGAACATAAGCTGACTTATCTATTCATTGCCCATGACCTATCAATGGTCAAACATATCAGCGATCGCATCGGTGTGATGCATAATGGTAAACTTTTGGAAGTAGGTTCTAGTGATGAAATCTATCATTATGGGGTCCATCCGTACACAGAGAGTCTCTTGTCGGCGATTCCACTGCCAGACCCAGATCATGAACGAGAACGGAAGCGCATCAAATACGTCAGCGAACCAACAGATGACAAGCCTCGTGCCATGGAAGAAATCGCAGAGGGGCATTTTATTTATGCTACGAAAGAAGAAGCAGCACAGTATCAGAAAAAATTGGCACAAAAAAAGGGGTAGACCTGTTTAGGAGGAGATGAAACTGAGTGTTTTAAAAGCATACAAATTTCGGATCTATCCTACAGAGGAACAAAAGCAGTTCTTTATCCAAACGTTTGGTTGCGTACGCTTCACCTATAATCAATTGCTAAAAGCAAAGATGGAAGAACTTACTACAAATGCAGAAAAAGAAAAACTAACACCTGCAAAATTAAAAAAAGAGTATCCTTTTTTAAAAGAGACCGACAGTTTGGCACTGGCCAACGCCCAGCGCAATTTGGAACGGGCTTTTCGCAACTATTTTCAAAAGCGAGCAGGCTTTCCTAAACTGAAGACGAAAAAGAATATTTGGCAATCGTATACGACAAACAATCAACAACATACGATCTACTTGGTCGATGATCAGTTGAAATTGCCTAAATTGAAATCATTCGTTGCAGTCAAGCGTCATCGGCCAATCAATGGTCAGATTAAATCGGCGACGATTTCTGCAAGAAACAATACTGAATTTTATATTTCGATTCTTTGCATCGAAGAAATTCAGCCCTTGCCGAAGAACCAACGAAAGATTGCCTTGGTTTATCATCCAGAAGTGTTGGTAGAGGCCAATGCACAGTTACCCTTTATCAGTACCAATGCCATCAAATCTCAACAAAGGCTGGCCCGTGCAGAACGAAAACTAAATGTGAAAGCAAAAGCTGTCAAACGAAAAAAAATGGTGCTTAGTCATGCTCGTAATTATCAAAAACAAAAAGGAAAAGTTTCTCAGCTATATCGAGCGCATCGTGATCAAAAAAAAGAATACATCGATCAAGTAACCTTTCATCTGGTCAAACAATACGATACGATTTTTTTGGAACGGCTGATCGATGAGACTTGTAGATCTACAGGGAATTTTTCAGTCAGCGACTGGCATCAGTTTATTCGTAAAATCACGTACAAAGCAGAGTGGTACGGCAAAGAAGTCCGATTTATTTCTTTGTCGGCCAAAGAGTGTCAAAAAATGACGCAAATGTTGCGTGTAATCGAAAGTGAAACGAACTGGGAGGAGCGCCAGGGATCGCCTAGGGGATAGAAAAAATCTTTGGATTTTTGTTTCTAGGAATTCTGCTCACTAATTATGATTAACCAGCGAAGAGGCTGTGACGTCAGGCAAAACAAAAAATACCCAAACGATACACAAACCCACAGACGCTGGCTTTATGCTCAGCTGAAAGTGATTCGTCTATCGTTTCGGTTCTTGTTTGCTTGTGTTGCAGCCTCTTTGCACGGCCTACATTTTGTCGCCAAGCACATCAGCATTCAATTCATAGATTTTCGAAGGTCGTCCAATACCGACGGGCTTTTCACCGATTTCCGTGAAATATTGAAGCATGGCTTTTTTGAAATTTGAATGGTCAATCAATTTAAAATCGATCCCCAAAAATTTAGCGAAGACTTTACGTGCTTCAGTGATCGTGAAGTTTTCGCCGAGAACCAGCAGTACTTGTGGTTCGTGTTCCATTTTGTTTGCCACTCGTTCAAATGCTTTCAAAATAATCGCGCTATGGTCAAAAGCCAATGTATCCTTACCGACAGATTGTCCCGAGACTAGGTCCAAGATAATCTCAACATCGCCACTAGATAAAAAGATTTGGTTCGCCTTTCTCTCTAATGAAAACCAGCGGACTTGATTGGCATCATCCCCAGCGCTCAAAGGTTCTTCGCCGATAAAAGCGAGATAACTGACCGTAATGACCCAGCCCCGCGGGTCTCGCCCTGGTGTGCTGAAGGTATGGAGTTGTTCGATGTTTTGCTTTGAGATGGTTACGCCGATCTCTTCTTGCGTCTCGCGAATGACACTTTGACCAGTTGACTCATTCGGATTGACGAAACCACCCGGTAAAGCCCAAGAATTTCGAAAGGGATGCCCTTTTCGCTGAATCAGTGCAATCTTCAGTTCTTCTTCTTCTTTGTTGTAACACATCAAGACCATATCGACTGTCACAGAAGGCTTCTCATATTTTGGCTGGTCCTGACTGCGATACCAAGTTAAAAATTCTGCTTCAGAAGCTTCTTTTTCATAATACTCTTTTTCTGCTGTTTTTGAGGTGAATTCTTTCATTCCTGTCTCCTACTCCTGATATGATGAAATAATAATGATGATGGATTAGTTAAAAAAATAGGGAAAAATCAAATTGATAAAAAAGAGTGCTAAATAGAAGAATGCCGCTTTTTGTGTGTGCTTCATGGCTAAATATCCCCACACAGCGATCCATAGCAGGAACCCATAACGAAGCAATGATGTGATGACCACAAAGAAGCTAGCTAGATTTTGCCCATTGAAATAGCCGTAAAAATACAAATAAAAACTAGAAAAAATCAAATGGATGATCGTTAAAACAGCTAAGATCATGAAGCGCTGTTGTTGTTTTTTCAAGCGAAAAACCCTCTCTTTCAAACGTTCATTCCTATTATAGCAAAAAAACAGCTCATAAACCAAAAGGAGCTGATAGTAAAATCATCTCATCAATTTGGGCAAAAGAAAAAAGGAAAAACTCACAGAAAATTATGGTATACTACCTTAGTATACACTTTACAGGTGAAAAGGAGGACGTACGCCCATGGCTGAAAAAGAAACATTTTATATTACGACGCCAATCTATTATCCAAGCGGCAAATTGCATATCGGAAATTCTTATACAACGATAGCTTGCGACGCAGTAGCACGTTATAAACGTCTAATGGGCTTTGATGTGTTTTATTTGACTGGTGTTGATGAACACGGGCAAAAAATCGAAAAAAAAGCGGAAGAACTAGGTGTTGATCCACAAGAATATGTAGATAAAATGGCTGCCGATGTCAAAAAATTGTGGAAAACATTGGACATCAGCTACGATAAATTTATCCGGACAACGGACGACTATCACAAAAAGGCAGTCCAAAAAATCTTTCAACAATTATTGGACCAAGGAGATATTTATCTTGGCGAGTATGAAGGCTGGTACTCTGTCTCTGATGAAGAATACTTCACAGAAACGCAATTGGCAGAAGTTTATCGTGATGAAGAAGGACATGTGATCGGTGGGAAAGCACCAAGCGGCCACGAAGTAGAATTAGTAAAAGAGTCTTCGTACTTCTTCCGCATGAGCAAGTATGCAGATCGTCTGGTGCAATATTATGATGAGCACCCAGAATTTATCCAACCTGAATCCCGTAAGAATGAAATGATCAATAATTTCATCAAGCCAGGTTTAGAAGATTTAGCTGTCTCCAGAACAACTTTCAAGTGGGGGATTCCAGTAACGGCGAGTCCTGAACATGTGGTCTATGTTTGGATCGATGCTTTATCAAACTATATTACAGCACTAGGCTATGGTTCCGATGACGATTCATTGTTCCAAAAATACTGGCCGGCAGATGTTCATATGGTTGGGAAAGAAATCGTTCGTTTCCATACGATCTATTGGCCAATCATGCTGATGGCATTAGATTTGCCATTGCCTAAAAAAATCTTCGGTCATGGTTGGCTGATGATGAAAGACGGCAAAATGTCGAAATCTAAAGGCAATGTCGTTTATCCAGAGATGCTTGTTGAGCGCTATAGCTTGGATGCTTTGCGCTACTACTTGCTGCGGGCAGTGCCTTTTGGCAGTGACGGCGTTTTTACACCAGAAGACTTTGTTTCTCGGGTAAACTATGATCTAGCCAATGACCTGGGTAATCTATTAAACCGCACTATCGCTATGATCAATAAGTATTGTGAAGGAATCGTTCCTAAATATGCCTCAAAAGTAACTCCTTACGATAGTGAGTTGTCGACAACCGCAGCCAACGTCGTAGGTCGCTACCATGAAGCAATGGACAAGATGGAATTCAGTACTGCATTGTCGGAAGTATGGACGTTGATCTCTCGTGCCAACAAATACATCGATGAAACACAACCGTGGGTATTGGCCAAAGATCCTGAGAAAAAAGCAGAATTAGACAGTGTGATGGTCCATCTTGCAGAAAGCTTGCGAATCGTAGCAATCTTGCTGCAACCGATCATGACCGAAACACCGGCAAATATTTTCCATCAGTTAGGCTTAACTTCAGAAGCCATGGACTTGAAAGACTTGCGGTTCGGTGAATTTCCTAGTGATACCAAAGTAGTGGCTAAAGGAACGCCAATCTTCCCTCGTTTGGAATTAGAGACGGAAGTCGCTTACATCCAGAAGAAAATGGCGGAAGGAACGCAAAGCACTGCTGAAACAGTCAAATGGAACCCAGAAGAAACGGTTCTTGCTTCTGAAAAAACAGAGATCAAATACGATGATTTCGACAAGATCGAATTGAAAGTAGCTGAAGTGATCGACTGTCAAAAAGTCAAAGGAGCAGATAAACTGCTTCAATTTCGCTTAGCTGCGGGTGATGATCAAGATCGACAAATCTTGTCAGGAATCGCTGAGTTTTATCCAGAGCCGCAAGATTTGATTGGTAAGAAAGTCGTAATCGTAGCGAATCTGAAACCACGTAAGATGCGGGGGCAAATCAGTCAAGGGATGATCCTTTCCGCGGAAGATACCGAAGGACGATTAAAAATTGTTGAAGCTCCAAAGGGAATGCCTAACGGATCAATCATTGCCTAAGCGAGACAGTATTTAATCATTTCTGTTCTTTTTTCAGAAAATGAAATTGCAACTGAATGAAACATTTTGTATAATGGTCTTTATTGAGATGATCATGAGGGAGTAACTGGCAGCTTATCGTTGCGGCAACATCACCATCCTGAAAGAAATTTCTGGTGTTGCCTTAAATAGTGAGACTCGTGTATGTGTTTTAGTGCATACATGAGTCTATTTTTTTTCATTTCATGTACAATAAAGAAGGAAGAAGAATAAAGGAGGAAAAACATGTTTGAAGAGAATAAAAAAGAGCAACTCTCGCAAGCTTTTTATGCACAAGAAGCTGAGGCTGTTCTGAAAGAGCTGCAAACCGATGCCAACGGTTTGACAAATGACGAAGCCAAAAGTCGTCTGTCACAATATGGCGCCAATGAATTAGAAGAAGGTAAGAAAAAATCGATGGCTCAAAAATTCTTTGAACAATTCAAAGATTTGATGATCATCGTCTTGTTAGCCGCTGCGATCATTTCTGCTGTCGTGTCACATGAAATCGTCGATTCAATCATTATTTTAGCCGTTGTTATTATCAATGCGATCATGGGCGTGGTTCAAGAAGCGAAGGCCGAACAAGCCATCGAAGCGTTGCGGGAAATGTCGACGCCCAATGCCAATGTGTTACGAAATGGGCATACGGTGACGATCAAAAGCGATGAACTGGTTCCCGGAGATATCGTTCTTTTAGAAGCCGGCGATGTGGTACCAGCTGATTTACGCTTATTAGAAGCTAGTTCTCTGAAAATCGAAGAAGCGGCATTAACTGGTGAATCGGTACCCGTAGAAAAAGAATTGACTGTGATCGATGCAACAGATGTTGGGATCGGTGATCGTGTCAATATGGCTTACTCCAACAGTAATGTGACTTATGGACGGGGAAAAGGGGTCGTTGTCAATACAGGGATGGCGACAGAAGTCGGTAAGATCGCTGGTATGTTAGCAAGAGCCGAAGAAACGGAAACGCCGTTGAAACGTAACTTGAATGAACTTGGTAAATTCTTGACGATCGCCATCATCGTGATCGCCGTAATTATGTTCTTTGTTGGTACGATCTTCAATAATACTTCTTGGGTCGACATGTTGCTGACATCAATCTCTCTTGCGGTTGCTGCGATTCCAGAAGGATTGCCAGCGATCGTAACGATCATCTTAGCACTAGGCACGCAAGTCATGGCCAAACGAAACGCTGTTATTCGTAAATTACCGGCAGTAGAAACATTGGGTGCGACAGACATCATCGCATCAGATAAAACAGGTACATTGACACTAAACCAAATGACAGTTGAAAAACTTTATGTCAATGACAAGCAACATGCTGCTTCTGAAGACATTCCATTGGATACAATGGCTCTGAAAGTCATGAACTTCGCGAATGATACTAAGTTCGGTGAGGAAGGCAACTTGATTGGTGATCCTACTGAAACAGCACTTGTTCAATTCGGGATGGATCAAGGCTTCCACGTGAAAGATCAAGTGAGTGCAGAACCTCGTGTAGCGGATCTGCCATTTGATTCGGATCGTAAATTGATGAGTACGATCCATGAACAAGAAGATGGTCGTTACTTAGTTGCAGTGAAAGGCGCGCCAGATGTCTTATTGGGACGTGCGTCAAAAGTCTTGTTGAACGGACAAGAAGTACCAATGACTGAAGAAGAAAAACAAAAAATCTTGTTCAACAATACAGATATGGCCAAACAAGCGCTTCGTGTCTTGGGAATGGCATACAAGTATGTAGATGCAGTACCAGAAAACTTGGAATCAGAAATCGTAGAAAATGATCTAGTCTTTGCTGGTCTTGTAGGGATGATCGACCCTGAACGGGCTGAAGCAGCCGATGCTGTGCGAGTAGCTAAAGAAGCTGGTATTCGTCCAATCATGATCACAGGAGACCACCGAGACACAGCAGAAGCAATCGCTGGACGTCTAGGAATCATCAAGCCTGGTGATGACGCAGCTGTATTGACGGGTGCTGAATTGAACAAAATGAGTGATGAAGAGTTTGCACAAAAAGTGACTCATTACTCGGTTTATGCACGGGTTTCACCTGAACATAAAGTTCGGATCGTGAAAGCATGGCAACATGAAGGCAAAGTCGTCGCTATGACAGGTGATGGTGTCAATGATGCGCCAGCACTGAAACAAGCTGATATCGGTGTTGGTATGGGAATCACTGGGACTGAAGTATCTAAGGGTGCTTCGGATATGGTTCTGGCTGATGACAACTTCGCAACGATCGTTGTTGCTGTTGAAGAAGGACGCAAAGTTTTCTCAAACATCCAAAAAGCGATCCAATATTTGTTAGCGGCTAACTTAGGTGAAGTTTTGACATTGTTCTTAGCTACCTTATGGGGCTGGGATACACTGTTGCCGATCCATCTGTTGTGGATCAACCTTGTAACAGATACTTTCCCTGCAATCGCATTGGGAATGGAGCCAGCTGAAAAAGATTTGATGAAGCATGCCCCTCGTGGCCGGAATTCGAACTTCTTCTCTGGTGGAGTCATGAGCAGTATCATCTATCAAGGGATCTTGGAAGCTGCAACGGTATTGTTCGTCTATTGGTCAGCAATTCAATGGCCGGTACACGATACCTATGATGCAATCCATGCGGATGCATTGACAATGGCGTTTGCTACACTAGGATTGATGCAACTGTTCCATGCCTTTAACGTTAAGTCTGTTTACCAATCATTATTCAAAGTGGGACCTTTCCGTAACAAAACCTTTAACTGGGCAATCTTGCTTTCCTTTGCATTGATGATGGTCATCATTGTTGTTCCTGGATTAAATGACATCTTCCGAGTGGCTCATTTAGATCTCTATCAATGGGGAATCGTTCTAGGTGCATCCTTCGCGATCATCCCGATCGTTGAGATCGTTAAAGCTGTCCAACGTGCAATGGGCAAAAAATAAGCAGTCTCTAAATTTATTCCGCAGGCAGAGTATTCTGACTGCGGTTTTTGTTCACACCAATCGTCGTAAATGAATAATAGGGGCGAATGAACAATCTGCTTTTGCCGACCTTTTCATTTTTGGCAATAAACGGTAAAATAAAAGATAGCTAAGAAGAAAGTAGGGGAATGAATCGTGCGACCGAATTTAGGTTTTTATGTACAAACAATCAATGATCTAGTGAAAGAGACAGAGAAAATCGGGGAAACCATGAATCCGAATTATGAAGAGATTCGTCAGGCTCTCGATAAAAAAAAGGAATCTGAACTATCACCAGAGCGTCTGGAAACAATCGAAGCGTCCTTTAAAAAAGGAACGGACAAATATCGTTTGATGCTGGAACAGATCTCTAAATTACGCCCGCCTGCAACGGTCATGGGGATTCACAAAAAATTTGAACGAGCATATACGAAGTATGTTGCTGGCTGTGAAGAAATGATTCTAAGTATTGCTGATGGGGTCGATCGGGAAGCTTTCGATGCGTCAGAGAAAAAACAAGACGAAGCCACTGATGAAATCTCTTTTGCAATTCAGCGGATGACAGCTCTCTTGTTAAAAAAATGATAAAGTTCGTTTCTTAAACGAGAGTTATTTAATTTAAATGTTATGTTATTCTTATGTAAAATGATGATGGTGGATGTATAATGAATTAACAACCAACAACCTTTTTATTTTTCATTTTACTCCTTTTGCCATCAGGACTAACCAACTTGATGGTTTTTTTGTTTTTATAAATGTTTTTTTACTCAAAATAATAAAATGACTGCAAAAGACATTGTGAATAAATTTACCTAACAGTTTGTTAGTATCGTTTCACTGCTAATCTAAAAACAAGTATCGCCAATTGCGGTTTTTCGCGGTAGATGCTATACTGAAAACAACTTATAAACGAAATGAGGGATCCTCCATTGAAAAACTAACCAATTTGTTGGAAGCTGCATAGAATCATGTTCTCTAGGGAGCAGTGTGCAGATTTTCAGGATTGGTGTGTTTTTCTGGAGGGTCTTTTTGTGTACTTTTCTGGAACCTGACCTGAAAATAGGCGCGGTTTTTGTCTAGAGATAGACAGGAGGTACAAAAATGTCAAATATAAAAATAGAACAATTAAGTTTTGGCTTCGATACTCAGAATCATCTGCTGTTCGATCAAGCTGATTTGGTGATCGATACCCAGTGGAAATTAGGTTTGATCGGTCGAAATGGTCGGGGGAAAACTACTTTACTCAAATTACTGCAAGACCAATTGCCTTATAGCGGGACTATCACCCATCAGCAAGCATTCGTTTACTTTCCTCAACCAGTGGCAGATCCGCAACAACTAACCTATGATACATTACAAGATCTGTGTGAATTTGAGCAATGGCAGATCGAGCGAGAGTTAAATTTGCTTCAGTTGGATCCAGATGTCCTCTGGCGTCCATTTGAGACATTGTCTGGTGGGGAACAAACCAAAGTTTTACTTGCACTACTGTTCATCGATGAGGAACACTTTCCGTTGATCGATGAACCCACCAATCATTTAGACATTACAGCTCGTGCTCATGTAGCTGCTTATCTAAAACGGAAAAAAGGCTTTATCGTCGTCAGCCATGATCGACACTTTGTTGACGAAGTGGTGGATCACATTTTATCGATTGAAAAAAGCCGACTAGTGATTTATCAGGGGAACTTTTCTGTTTACGAAGAACAAAAGCAACGGCAAGATCAGTTTGAACAGGAGCAAAATGTTAAACTGAAAAAAGAGATCGGCCGTTTAAAGCAAACGGCTGCCGAAAAAGCAGAATGGTCACGAGGACGGGAACGAGATAAACTGGGATCACCAACAAAAAAAGGCAGTGGAGCAGTCTATGACACAGGGGCGATTGGTGCTCGGGCAGCCAGAACGATGAAACGATCCAAAGCAATCGTCAAGCGGATGGAAGATCAAGCACAAGTCAAAGAACAGTTGTTGAAAGACATCGAATATATCGATCCCCTTTCTATGAATGTTAAAGCCACGCATCACAAAGTTTTGCTGCGAGTGGAAAATTTGCAATTGACGTATGAGCAACCGTTGTTTGATCCGTTGAATTTTACCATCGAAGCTGGTGACCGGATTGGTATTTTGGGTGCAAATGGTTCTGGCAAATCGAGTTTGGTGGCTGGCCTATTAGGTCATTTTACTGGAACTGTCACCGGCTCTGTTTGGATGCCGCAACATTTGTCCATCAGTCGTGTTCGCCAAAATTACGAGGATAATCGAGGCACCTTGACTGAGTTTGCTGAATTCCACCGATTGGATTATCAAGAATTGTTGAATAATCTGAAGAAATTGGGCATGGAGCGAAATGTCTTTCAGACCCGAATCGAAGATATGAGTATGGGGCAGCGTAAGCGTGTGGAATTGGCAAAATCGTTGGCAACCCCTGCTGAGCTGTTTATCTGGGATGAACCCTTGAATTATCTGGATGTCTTTAATCAGAATCAGTTAGCTGAAGTGATCCAACTTGTCCAACCGACGATGTTGATCATTGAACATGATCGCCATTTTCTGGATCAAGTGACTACACAACAATTTTTGCTTGGACATACAGATCTAGCGCGTCCATAAATCGAACCGGGATAGGATTTTTTTAAATCTTATCCCGATTTTGTTATTTTAAAGTGGTAGGTTTTTGAGAAAGATACCCTATTTTGATCGTTAGTCTGTTTTTTTGATTTGAGTGGTCTAGATAAAAAATAATAAATGGGGTGCCTGTTTTTTCTTTTTTTATTTATTTTAGCTGGATTTTTTATTTATTTTGCAAGAAAAAAAGCCTTACTGTGCAATATTCTGTCGTTCAACAATCTCATTTTTTTCTCATCGTTCTGCTAGTTAATTAAAATTTCTATCATAATTACCAAAGGGTTTTACAAAAGATTTACAATAACAGTACCGAATAAAAATATTCATTTGTTATCATAAAAATCGAATTTCTTTGAGCGTTTGACAACAGCCTGTAAGAATTCAGCTGTTTTTGTGTTCCTATCTTGCTGGTCGAACAAAAGCGGCAAAGAGAAAAATAATGGAGGTTCTTTTTTTGATAGAAGTAGTTGGGTTGAAGAAGGTCTTTGACAACAAGTTTGAAGCTTTGAAAGCGGTGGATTTTACGATCGAGAAGGGCGATCTTGTTTGTTTACTTGGGCCTAGTGGCTGTGGGAAGTCAACGATTTTGAATTTGATCGCTGGATTGTTGAGTCCGACAGATGGGGATATCCGCTTTAACGGAAATTCCGTGGTGAAAACGGAGCCAAAGGATCGCAATATCGGCTTTGTCTTTCAAAATTATGCCTTGTATCCTCATATGACCGTTTTAGAAAATGTCATGTTTCCACTGACTGTTGGTGATAAAAAAATCAAGAAAAACGAAGCGCAGCAAATTGCTGAAAAATATATGCAGCTGACCAATATTGAAGAATTGAAGGATAAAAAACCTGGTACATTGTCTGGTGGGCAGCAACAGCGGGTTGCCATCACTCGTGCGTTAGTCCAAAATCCTGAAGTACTATTGCTGGATGAACCATTGAGTAATTTAGATGCGCGTTTGCGTTTAAAGATTCGCGAGGAGATTCGTCGCTTAGTCAAAGAAGTTGGGATCACGACGATTTTTGTGACTCATGACCAAGAAGAAGCGTTGTCTATCAGTGACAAAATCATTTTGATGAATGAAGGCGTGATCCAGCAAAATGATGATCCGCAAAATCTTTATTTAGAACCCAATAATTTATTCGTTGCAAAGTTTATCGGAAACCCAATTATCAATATCTTGCCAGTAGAAGTGACAGATGGTGTCATGCATCATCCAGAATTCACGATCCCTACAGAGCGCTTCGTGGATATCCGCTTCAAGAAACCGTTGACAGATGGTCATTATACTTTAGGGATCCGTCCAGAAGATGTGTTAACGACGACCCAAACACCATTATTCAATACCGAGATAAAAAGTGTTGAACTAATTGGTCGTGAACGGATCTTGAACTTTGATCTGGCTGACATCCACGTTAAATCGATCGTTAGCATCGAAGAAATCATTGAAGAAGGAGCACACTTAGCTTTTGACTTCAATTACAAAAAAGCGTTCATCTTTGATGAAAAAGGGGAGCGAGTTTATTGATGTTCAAGAAAAATTATAATCCCGAAAATCAACCCAAAGCTTGGCTGTTCTTATTGCCCTCACTAGTCATTATTTTGCTCTTTAGTGTGTATCCATTATTTCGTTCATTGTTTATGAGTTTTCAAAAAGGATCATTGATCAATCAGCGATATGCCGGATTAGAAAACTACCAAAAAGTGCTGACGGATCCAGTGTTTTTCAAGGCGCTAAAGAATACAGCTTGGTTTGCATTCGCCGTGGTTCCTATTGCATTAGTGATTTCACTAGCGATCGCTTGGATCATCTTTGAAAAGGTGAAACATAAGAGCTTTTTTGAGACGATCTTCTTTATGCCGTATGTCACCAGTACCATCGCCATTGGGATCGTGTTTCGCTATTTCTTTAATGGGTCTTATGGGATCATCAACTACTTGCTGGGCTTAGTGGGGATTCCCGCCGTCAATTGGCTGGATAATGTCAATATGAGTATGCCGACACTGATCATTTTTGGGATTTGGAGCAGTTTGGCCTTCAATATTATTATTCTCTTAGCAGGGATGCGTAACATTGACAAAGAACATTATAAGATCGCAAAAATGTTTGGCGCCAATAACTGGGAGATTTTTCGCAAGATTACTTTTCCGCAGTTGATTCCGACATTTGCCTTCTTGTTGACCGTTAATATCATCAGTGCCTTTAAAGTCTATACACAAGTCTATGCCTTGTTTGGTGGTCAACCCGGTATCGCCAAAAGCGCAACCACAGCTGTCTATTATATTTATGACAAATTCCATATTGCGGGCCGTCCTGGGATCGCAATGGCTGCGACTGTGATTCTCTTTTTTATTATTTTGGCGGTGACCTTTATCCAAAATAAAATTTTAAAGAAAGTAGGGGAATAAGATGAAAAAAGTCGTAACCCTCATCTCTCTGATTTTTTTGGGGCTCTTAGCGATCATCACGATTTTTCCGTTTATTTATATGATTCTCGCGGGACTGATGACTTATAGTGAGGCCACCAGTATTCCGCCTACGATTTTGCCGGAGTCCTTTCAATGGAGCAACTATGCCGAAGTCTTTACCAAAGCACCATTTCTCCGTTACTTTCTGAATACAGTCTTTGTTTCAGCAGTCACGACTATCGCCACATTGATTACTGCTATTCTGGCAGCTTTTGCATTGACTAGTTTGGAATTCAAATTCAAAGGGCTTGTGATTGCTCTAATGATTTCCTTATTGATGGTTCCTTATGAATCAATCATCTTTACCAACTACAACACGATTGCTCAAATGGGGTTGTTGAATACTTACAGTGCGTTGATTATTCCCTTTCTGACGAGTATCTTTTATATTTATTACCTGAATGGCTATTTGAAAAGCATTTCGAATACCTTTTATAAAGCAGCAAAAATCGATGGTGCAAGCGATATGGCTTACATACGGCGGATATTGATCCCAATGTCTAAACCGGCACTAGTGACTGTTGGCATCTTGACCTTTATCTCGAGCTGGAATTCTTTCTTGTGGCCATTGTTAGTCACGAATGAAAAAAAATATCGGTTGTTGAATAATGGGCTAGCGGCCTTCACATCAGAAAGCGGTAGCGATGTTCATTTGCAGATGGCAGCTGCGACATTGACTGTCATTCCGATTTTGATCATTTATTTGATTTTTAGAAAAGAGATTATTAAAGGAGTGGCAAAAGATGGCATCAAAGGCTAAAACAACAGTTACATTTCACAGTGGTATTCTCACAATCGGCGGCACCGTCATCGAAGTGGCATACAAAGATGCCCATATTTTCTTCGATTTTGGTTCGGAGTATCACCCAGAGCAGCCATTACCCGACGAAGCATTACAGACCTTAGTGGATCATCGCTGGGTCCCGCAATTGCGCAATGTCTATGATCCTCGTCTGTCTTATACGTATCATGGATCAGAACAAAAGGACTATCAAGAAACAGCTGTTTTTCTATCTCATGCCCATCTTGATCATTCAAAGATGGTCAATTATTTGGACCCTGCAATCCCTTTGTATACCTTGAAAGAAACCAAAGCGATCCTAAAAGCATTGAATCGCACCGGTGATTTTTTGATTCCTACTCCTCATGAAGCCCCTGCCTTTGTGCGGGAAATGATTGGCTTGGAACCCCACGATGTGATCAAAGTTGGTGAGATCGAAGTAGAGATCGTTCCTGTGGACCACGACGCCTATGGTGCCGCGGCATTGCTGATTCGAACACCGGATCACTTTATTGCCTATACGGGCGATTTGCGGTTGCATGGCTATCATCCAGAGCGGACAAAAGAATTTTGTCAGTTAGCCAAACACACGGATCTATTGATGATGGAAGGAGTCAGTATCAGTTTTCCTGAAAGAGAAAGCGATCCAGATACTATCGAAGTAGCCAGTGAGAAAGAATTGGTAGCGGCTTTTGTCGAGTTGGTCGAAAAAAATCCACAACGGCAAATCACTTTCAACGGCTATCCTGCCAATGTAGAGCGTTTTTTAGCTTTGGTGGATGCTTGTCCTCGAACGATCGTCCTTGAAGCACACCAAGCAGCATTACTGAAAGAAATCTTTGACAGAGAAGTTCCCTATTACACGGTTGAAGGCGGAGCTTCCTTAGCAGAGTTAGATCCTGCGCTAGAAATTGATTATCGTTCTTTATGTGTCGACACTGGCCAGTATGTCTGGCAAGCAGTTGACCATTTTGAAAATTTACAACCAGGCAGTCTGTATATCCATAGCGATGCACAACCTTTGGGGGCTTTTGATCCTGCCTATGAAGAGTTTCTCGCTTTGTTAGCAAAGCTGGAAATTGAGTTTGTACGGCTGCCGGTTTCGGGACACGCAGTTCCTGAGGATCTTGATCAGATTATTGCGTGGATCGAACCAAAAAGATTGGTTCCAATCCATACCTTGAAACCAGAGAAACTGGTGAATCCGTATGGCGAAAGAATATTGCCAGAACGTGGCGAGAAAATAGAACTATAAAAGGATAGAGGAGAGTAAAGAATGAAATCAAAAAAACTAGCATTTGCAGCAGTGGCTGCGGCAACTTTAGTGTTAGGGGCATGCGGCAACAATGGCTCAAATGACAGTGCAAAAGGCAGCGATGAGATCGTTACAGAGGTTCCGAAAGATACTACTGTCACATTCTGGCATGCAATGAATGGTGCACAAGAAGAAGCACTGACGAAACTGACAGATGAGTTTATGGAAGCAAACCCAAATGTGAAAGTAGAACTGCAAAATCAATCTCAGTACTCCGATCTGCAGGCGAAAATCAATTCGACACTACCTTCACCAAAAGATTTGCCAACCATCACACAAGCGTATCCAGGTTGGCTTTGGAATGCAGCTCAAGATGAAATGCTTGTTGATTTAGGCGAGTATATCGATAATGATACGATTGGTTGGGGTGACCAAGAAGAAATTCGCTCTTCATTATTAGAAGGTGCACAAATTGATGGTGTCCAATATGGTATTCCTTTCAACAAATCAACGGAAATGTTATTCTACAATGCAGATCTTTTAAAAGAATATGGTGTAGAAGTACCGACAACATTAGATGAGTTAAAAGAAGCTTCAAAAACAATTTACGAAAAATCAAATGGCAGCGTTGTTGGTGCTGGCTTTGATTCATTGAATAACTACTATGCTATTGGCATGAAAAACAAAGGTGTTGATTTTAACAAGGATTTACAGCTAGACAGCGATGAATCGAAAAAAGTCATCAATTATTATGCGGAAGGTGTGAAAGACGGCTACTTCCGTATTGCTGGATCCGATCAATATCTTTCAGGACCATTCGCAAACGAACAAGTTGCGATGTTCATCGGCTCGATTGCTGGAGAAGGATATGTCAAAAAAGACACCGAAGGCAAATTTGAATATGGTGTCTCTGCCCGCCCAGAAAAAATCAATCTACAACAAGGAACAGACTTATATATGTTCACAAGTGCATCTCCAGAGGAACGTACCGCTGCTTTTGAATACATGAAGTTTTTGACTTCTCCTGAGTCACAATTAGAATGGGCAGTTTCAACAGGATACATGCCAGTTGTTCAATCTGTTTTAGATAGTGATGAATACAAGAACAATCCAGATACGAAAGTTGCTTCTGAGTTAAGTGAAGCAACAAAAGAACTTTTCTCGATCCCAGTAATTGAAAATGCAGACTCAGCTTACAATGAAGTTCGTTCCATCATGGAGAATATTTTGTCGAATACTGACAAAGATACCGATAAATTGATTAAAGATTCCATTCCACAACTTGAGGATGTTTGGAATCAATAGTTCTGCTCGTAAAAGGGCCAGACAATGACCCTATCAACCCGAAAGAGACCGTCAGATATCCCTGCGGTCTCTTTTACATAAATGTTAGAGGAGTAATGAGAAAATGCAAATCACCTTTCTTGAAACCAGCGACATGCACGGCTATGTCTACCCAACTAATTTCGCCGACGACCACGATCTGGCTATTGGGGCAGCGAAAGTCGCAACGAAACTAAAGCAGTTAAAAGCCGAAGCTGATGGTCCTGTTGTAATGATCGAAAATGGCGATTTTATCCAAGGATCCCCACTGAGTTATTATATTGCCAAAAGCCAGCATCCGGTAGCAGAATTGACCAAAGTGATCAATCACATGGCATACGATGTCCATGTTTTAGGAAACCATGAATTTAATTATGGATTAACGTATCTTCAAGAGGCAATCGCTAGTTATCAGTCCCCTGTTTTAGCAGCGAACATCTTAAATGAAGAGGGACAGCCCTATTTCGGCAAAGCCTATACGATCCTTGAAAAAGATGGGATTAAGATTGCGGTGTTGGGATTGGTGACCCAGTATATTCCTCATTGGGAACAACCAGCTACCATCAAGGGGATGCGGTTCGAAAGCATTATCCAAACGGCAAAAAAATATGTGCCTGAGCTAAGAAAACAAGCAGATCTTGTCATCGTCAGCTATCATGGCGGTTTTGAGAAAGATTTGGTAACCGGTGAAGCCACCGAATTGTTGACCGGAGAGAATGAAGGCTATGAGTTACTGCAAGAGGTGCCGGGGATTGACGCTTTCTTTACTGGACACCAACATCGGGAAATCGCCGCCATTGTCAATGGGGTCCCTGTGGTCCAGCCAGGTTATCGGGGCAGCCAAATCGGCCGAATCCAATTAACAATAGAGAAAAAAGAGGGTCAAACAGTGATTACGGATCAACAAGCGACATTGCATTCAGTGGCAGAAGTTTCAGCCGATGAAGCAATTTTGGCAATGATCGAACCAATTGAGACGGAATTGGAAAGCTGGTTGGATCAGCCGCTAGGGAAAGTGAACGGGGATATGCGAATTACTGATCCGATGCAGGCACGGATCGTGGAACATCCATACGTGGAATTTATCAATCGCGTTCAGATGGCTGCCAGCGGAGCGGAAATATCTGGGACAGCGCTCTTCAATAATGAAGGAAAAGGCTTCGGTACAACGATCACGATGCGGGATGTCATCACGAATTATATTTATCCTAATACATTGGCTGTCGTAAAAGTGACCGGAGCAGAGTTGCGTCTTGCGTTGGAACAGACAGCGAATTACTTAGCCGTCGAAGCAGGGAAAATCGTCTTTAATCCAGCCTTTATCGAGCCGAAACCGCAATACTACAATTATGATATGTACGAAGGAATCGACTATACGATTGATATGAACCAGCCAGTTGGCAAACGAATCACACGCTTGTTGTTCCATAATGAGCCTATCACGCCGGAACAGGAGCTGGAAGTTGTCGTAAATCAATACCGAGCGGTAGGCGGTGGGAATTACGCGATGTTTACAGCCGACAAAATTGTACGGGAGATCCAAGTGGATATGACTGAATTGATTGCTGATTATTTGAAACAACACCCAGTACTAGAAGCTGAGACGAATCAGAATTTCAAAATCGTGTACTAAAAAGCCAAAAAGGGCTGTGACATAAGTCATGCAACAAACGAACGATTCCGAGGAGAATGAGACTGTGCTTGCGCTTCAGCAAGTTTCCATCACCAATGTACGATGGATGACACCCAGTTATCCTCGGATCGTCTTGTCTAGTTGCTACTTATGACACAGACCCTTTCTATGTTCTTGTAAAAGAAAATCAGATTAGTTTTCTACATTGCGGACATATTCATCGAAGTAGCGAATCAAATCGGCTTTTACCTGCTGATAGTCTTCTTCGCTATAGTTTTTTTCCTCTAATTTTGCTTGGAAAAAAGGAAGTTCTAACTCTTCTTTTAAGCGCTCAAGCACTTCTTCTTGGTTCATGAGATCACCTTTTCGTCTATTTGGTACCATCATAACAAATTGAATGCGGCTGTCAATGCTTCATACATTTCTTTCATTTTTTCCAAACGACTTTTAAGAGAAACAAAGTCATCGTCATCATGGAAAAGGACTTGTTTCAATTCAAAATAGTAAATCTCAAAAGCATCAAAGAAGCCAGTAACTTCGGATGTTTGCAATTCTTTAAAGGTATCACAACGAATATAGGCTTTTTCTGCAATGGCATAGGTTTCAGCCGTAGTCAATAAGACGAGGGCTTCATTGTAACGACGGCTAGTGACCAATTCATAAGTTGACTGGCACTTATTATAAATATTTGAAAAATCTTTCAGTAAAAGCTCGATGGGTGTTTTATCAAACATGGGGGAGTCCTCCTGATCGTTTTATTTTTCAAATAAGACACAAACACATTCAGGCGCGTAAACGTCTTTTTGAATAGTAGTGAGTTCACCAGTTTCGGCGTTGCGACGGTACAAAGTCAAGTTGTCGGAATTTTGATTGGCACAAACTAAGAATTTGTTGGTTGGGTCCAAGTCAAAGTCTCGCGGGAAGTCACCTTCTGTTGATCGACGTTGAATGAAATTCAAGCCAGCGCCATCTTCAGTTACTTCAAAGACAACGAGAGAGTTGTGTCCACGATTGGATGAATAAACGAAACGTCCATCTTTTGATACTCGGACAGCAGCCCCACTATTAAAGTCGGTGAAATCTTCTGGTAAAGTCGGTACTTTTTGGATTTCTTCAAAGCTGCCATCAGCTTCATTGTAGCGTAAAACAGTCAAAGAGCTGTCTAGTTCTCCTACCAGATAAGCATATTGGTGGTTAGGATGGAACACTAAATGACGAGGGCCTGTTCCGGCAGCTGCAACATAAACAGCCGCTTCTGTTAATTTTCCTTCAGCAGAAACGTCATACGTATACACACGGTCTGTTCCAAGATCACATACAGCTAAGCGTTGATCCGGCGTTAAGTCTGTGTAGTGTACATGAGGGTTGTCTTGATTTTCGTGAGGACCAACAGGTTCATCATGATAGATGTGATCAGTGGCTTCAATACTGCCGTCCGCCAATATTTTGTAGACGTTTACTTCACCTTTATGATAATTAGCACCATAAACAAGTTGACGAGGTTCATCTACTGCTACATAACACAATGGTGCGCCTTCTTCGGTCACAGTATTCAACAACTCAAATGCAGGCGTATAAGCACCACAACCGCCTGCGCCATCAACTTCGGTCACAGTATATACTCTTTCTTTTTTACTGCGGGCAAGATACGTTGGGCTCTTTTCTTCCGCACGCAAGGTCAAGTCGACCAATTGTTCTTTTTCTGTATCTAAAGTGATCGAATAGATCCCTTTACTTTCGCGACGCGTATAAGTGCCTAGGTAGATCGTTTGCAACATAAAAAAAGCCTCCTAATAGTTTGATTTCTTATTAATTCTACCATAGAATGCGGAAATGGGCGGATAGAAAAACTTCTTATGTTATAATAAAAAAAGAACATAAAGGGGAGGTTGTTGTATGAAACAAGGAACAATCAAAGCGATTGGGCCACAAGCGATCGATCAAAAAGAAAAAATGCTGATTTTTTTCGGCGACCAAGCAACAGAGATCTTAAGGGAGTATTCAGTGATCCAATCGATTCCAGATTCTCAAGATTTGGTCGTAGAAAACGGCGATACACTTATTTTTGGGGATCAGTCGTACACCGTGACACATGTCGGTCCTATCGCAAATCAAATTTTGCAAACGATCCAGCATGTGACATTTATCTTCGATGAAGTACCCGAAGAGCAACTGACCAGCGCTATCTATTTAGAACCTTTCAATTTGCCGACCCTTGAAGTTGGTATGAAAGTTATCTACAAGTAGGAGGCGGGGAAATGAAGGAAACAGAGAAGCGCCCTTTGTCCTGGTTTTGGAAGTGGTTTTTAAATAATCAAGCAGTCACGAGTCTATTAGTGGTTCTACTCGTCTTATTGATCTTGTTTATGTTTACGAAAGTATCCTATCTATTTGAGCCAATTTGGCAATTTCTGGCGATTGTTGGATTGCCAATCATTTTGGCGGGGATTTTGTATTACTTGATGAATCCTGCGGTTGATTATCTGGAACGAAAGGGAATCAAACGCATCTATAGTATTTTCGGTCTTTTTATTTTGGTCATCGGATTGATCGTCTGGGGCGTTGTGGTGATTGTGCCGAAGATCCAAGAACAGTCCATGAGTTTCGTTGAGAATTTGCCCGGATATTTGGATATCATTGAAAATAAAGTCAATGAGATTTTGTCCGATCCGATTTTCTCACAAGTTCAAGATCAATTGGAAGCATCTAATGAGAAGTTGATTGCATCAATGACCGACATCATTCAAAACTTATCACGGAGCACGATTCAAAATATCGGCAGCTTTTTTGGGGCCGTTGCAACGGTGGTATTGGCTGTCATAACGATGCCCTTTATTCTCTTTTATCTTTTAAAAGATGGACGACAGTTAGCACCTTATTTCGTGAAATTTTTGCCGACAAAAATGCGTAAACCATCATTGACGGTTTTAAAAGAGATGAATGATCAAGTTTCTTCTTATATTCGCGGGCAACTAACAGTCGCATTTGCAGTAGCCATCATGTTTATGGTCGGTTTTAGTTTGATCGGCCTAGATTATGCCATCACATTAGGGATCGCAGCTGGCTTTTTGAACTTGATTCCATACCTAGGCTCTTTTCTAGCGATGGTTCCGGCGGTCTTTTTGGGTATCGTCGGTGGTCCTGTCCTGTTGGTGAAAGTCCTGGTCGTCTTTGTGATCGAACAGACTATTGAAGGGCGATTGATCTCACCACTCGTTTTAGGAAACGAGTTGTCGATCCATCCCGTGACGATTTTATTAGTATTGCTGACTTCGGGTAAACTCTTCGGACTTGTCGGCGTGATTCTGGGGATCCCGGTATATGCTGCGGCAAAAGTGATCATTACCCATATTTTTGAATGGTATACGACCGTATCGAGTTTGTATGAAGAAGAAACGGAAAGCGATGTTCAGCAAGAATAGTTCGAAGAAAATTTTTTGACGAAAGATCTTTGTGAAAATCACACTGACTCACACATTTTTCTAGTTTTTTATCGGAGTATAAAAAAGCCGAATTTAGAAGGCTGGAGCGAATTGCTTCAGCCTTTTTGTTATGTGCGATTTTTGACACATAGTTGCAAGAAAAACATATAGCTTCTGTTTCTAGAGAATGCTTATACTGAAAGCACATACAAGCAAAGGAGCGTTGGAATGAAGATTCTTGCAGTAGATATCGGAGGGACAATGATCAAGACGGGGTTGTTGAATAGTCACGGAGAAAGAATACAATTAGGAAGCTTTCCGATGAATAAAGACTATTCAACTGTGATCGACCGATTGATTTCACATATTGATAATGACTATCCAAAAGACTTTTCCGGAATTGCTATTAGTACGACAGGATTAGTAGATCCAGTGACACAACAGATTGGGATGGATTCACCGCTTTATGAGGGATTTGGTAATCGCATGGTTTCTTTTTTAACGGACTATTATCAAAAACCCGTCATCGCGGAGAATGATGGCAATTGCGCGCTTTTAGCAGAAAAATGGCTGGGAAGAGGAAGAGGCGCTAGCAGTTTTGCTGTCATTGTTTTAGGTACCTCTGTGGGAGGCGGATTGATGGTCGATAACCAGTTGATTCGTGGCAAACACTTTTTAGCTGGCGAGTTTGGTTATATGCTGTTTCCTGAAGTCGAAAAGAAAGATTGGGAAATTTGGAGTATTGCCGGTGCAACAAGAACATTGGTAGAACAAGTTGCAGCCGAAAAAAAAGCCCCCTCGATTGATGGGTATAAAGTTGTTGCTTACTACCAGCAAAACGATCCGGCAGTGACGATTTGGGTGGATCGCTTTATTGAAAAGCTAGCCGTGGCCTGCTACAACCTACAATACATTCTTGATCCAGAAATTGTTTTGATTGGAGGCGGAATCAGTGAAAGCGACTTTTTACTGCCGCTATTAGAAAAGAAGATTCAGCAGATTGCAGCGCAGATTCCTAGTACAGTTCGATTGCCAAATGTTGCCTGTTGCCAGTTTGGGAATGAGTCCAATTTAATTGGTGCTTGCTACAATTGGTTACTGCAAACTTTTGAAATGAAAACTAGCTAAAACAGTTGCAATTCTAAGATAAAAATGTAATAAAAAAATAGTCTCTATTTTTTTATTATGTAAGCGTTTAAATTGCAGCGAATGAAACAAGGGTCAGGTGATAAAAGTGAAAAAGTTTTACGATCAAAACGGGCAAAACACGTTCAGAGGGATCGCGCGCTCAATCAGTTCCTACTTGCTGGTATTCCTGATCCCCTTTTTAACGGTCTCGTGGATTTGGTATGCGACTTCTGTCAAAAGTATCAATGAACAGGTTGCATTAACGGCAAAGAATCAGTTGATTCAATTGAAATACTCCTTAGAGAACAACTTCCTTCAATTGAACTACCTGACCCAGAAAATGACGGATGACCATCAACTCTCATTAAATTTTTTGACCCATCCCTATTATTCAAAGGAAGGCAAAGCAAGCCTGCAAACCTACAAGATCACGAATGAGTTTGTCGAAGAAGTTTATTTATACTATAAAGAAGAACCGGAGAACTTTTTTTCTTCGATTGGCAAATTATCCGTCGAAGGTTTCTTAGAAAAAGTAATCCCAGATAATGATATGCAGCAAGGACAGCTGATCGATCAGCTAGAGAAAGCTTATCCAACGTTGCTGACTATCGAAGGGGCATCATTGGCACGGCATCATTCCCGATTCTTCTACATTGTGCCGTTACAAAATGATGAACTGACTGTCTATGGAGCAGCTATTTATGAGATCAAAGAAGCTAGCTTAGCAAAAATGCTGGACTTGACCAATAGTGATGGTGCGAGTACGAATTATTTGATCAATGATGAGTTTCAGATTTTAGCTAGCACAAATCATAACGATTTGACAGTTTTTTTGAATGATCCCCAAGAAATGGCTCAGATCACCACTCAGGACACCTTTCAGTTTAATCAGCAAAAGTACCTCGTTCAATCAATTCCCAATGAGGAACTGCATATCTCAGTGGTATCGGTGACCAATCCATCACAAGCATTATCGCTGGTCAATCGCGTTCAAGAACATTTCATTCTTATTTTTATGTGTATTCTATTCGTGGGGATCATTGCTGTTACATTAATGGGGATCAGAAATTATCGACCGATCCGCAAAATCGAACATTTGGTTCGAGAATTCCATAAAGATATGGAGATGTCGGTCAATTCGATGGATGATGTTCATAATACATTGGCTGCTGTTTTAGAAGAACAGCAGGAACTGCATAAAGAAATCCAGATGCAGACGCCGCATGCTCGAGAACAAGTTCTTAGAAAGCTGATGAGCGGTCGTCTGCGTTCGGAACAAGAAGTTGCAAGGCTGATCGAAGCCGTTCATATTCATTTTCCTGCGGACAATTATTTTGTCATCACGATCGATACCAAAACCGTGGCTTCAAAATATAAAGCCGGCGAGAGCTGTTTTCTGATTGACTATATTGAAGAAATCAGCAGCCAAGGGTACACAGCCTACGCCACCGAGATCCTTTCCACTGAAGTGATCGCATTGACTGTGGGATTTGATCACAGATACCAACAGGAAGAGATCGTTCAAGAAGTCGCGGCAAAAATAGCAGCTGCGATTGGACTGCTTCCAGCAATTGGGGTGGGAACCATCGTTAATGAATTGACGGCTATCAATGAATCTTATATTGAAGGATTAGCTGCATTGGATTATCATGTCAGTAACAACCAGCAAATCATTTATTACCTTGAAATTTCCGCAGAAGAACAACGCTCAGCGATCCAGTATCCCGACAGTCAAAAATTAAAACTGATCCAAGCATTGAATCAAGGAAATAGCGATATCGCAATTGAAACGGTGCATTGGTTAATCAAAGACGGGTTAAGTAAACAACGATCTCAGCCGGTCCAAAAGATGTATGGCTATTATTTATTGAATACGGTTGCACAAACTGGAGGCGAATTAGTGGGAGAGGAGATTTTGCTATTTGCAGCCGAACATGCAGATTTTACTAATCTGATGCAGCTAGGAACGGTGTTGCAACAATTGGTCCAGCATATTTGCGAAAAAGTGAGGGATCGACCACAAAATCAAGAATCGGAGTTGAATGAAACGATTTTTGCTTATATCAAAGCAAATTTTCAGTCTTCTCAGCTGTCATTGGAATCTATTGCGGAAGAATTTAAAGTATCTGTCTCTTATATTAGTCGATTTGTGAAAAAAGAAAGTGGCAAAACATTTTCTAAGTATATCCAAGAACTGCGGTTAGAAAAAATCAAACAAGAATTAGTCGAAACCGATCTACCGATCAAAGAAATCATTCGGGACAACGGTTATTATGATGTCTCGAACTATACGCGTAAGTTTCGAACGATCGTTGGTGTAACACCAGGACAATATCGCAAAATCAACCAAAAACGCTGAAAATGCGAAAAATGAAGGGAAATGTGACAATGAAAGAAATGACTCAAAAAGCGAGAGAACTTTATACTTCTATTGGTGTCTCATTAGAAGAGGAACCAAAAATTAAGATCGAACCTGCACTAACGGCAGATTTTATTCTTGATGAGGAACAAAAAACGATCACTGCGAAAGATCCCCAGCAATTATTTTATGGTCTGACAACCTACTATTTGAATCAAGTGACGAAGAAACAACAAAAAAACAGCTACACCGCCCAAATCAAGGAGCGCTGCCTAATGATCGATATTGGCCGCAAATATTTTTCCTTAAAAGAACTAAAAGCACTCGTTCACAGTATGGCTTTTTTTCAGTTTACCCATTTGCAAGTCCATTTTTCAGAAAATGAAGGATTTCGAATCGAGTCTGAATGTTTTCCGGAGATTGTATCAACCGAATATTTAACAAAAACAGAGATCCGAGAACTAATCACATATGCCAAAGGTTACGGTATCGAGATCATTCCTGATTTTGACTCCCCTGGACATCTCAAGCAAGTCTTAGCCACCCATCCCGAATGGTGTTTACCTAACGCGACTGGTGGGGTCGATGCTAGGGCATTGAACATTCTTGACCAAGAAGCTGTTGCTTTCATCCGAGAGATCTACAAAGAATACGCAGAGCTATTTGTAGACAGCCATTATTTCCATATTGGTGCAGATGAATTTGTTGATTTTGACCGTCTAGAAGAGTTTCCGACTTTAGTTGAAGCTGCCAAAGAAGCATATGGACCAGAAGCAAGTGGGATTGAAGTATTCATTGCGTATGTGAATGATTTGGTGGACTATGTGACTGACTTAGGTTTTGTTGTTCGTGTATGGAATGATGGGTTTTATCGCTTGAATCGAAAGGAACAGCTTTCCTTAACGAAAAACTGTGAGATTTCCTATTGGACACGCTGGAATCAAAATATGGCACCAGTCGCTCTTTATTTTGACAAAGGCTATTCTGTGATCAATCACAATGACAATTTCTTTTATTATGTAGTAGGTGAAGCTGCAGGGTATACGTATCCGACCTATGAAAAAATAAGCGATGAGTTTACATTAACGACTTTTGCCAACGGACAGCAAGTGACCCAAGAACAACTAGCACAAACCCCAGCGATCGCATTAGCGATTTGGGCAGATATCCCAGATGCAAAAGAAGGTGCGGCAGTGATCACAGAAGCTTTTTGGCTGCAAGCTATCATTAGCCTAAAAGTTTATGAAGAAACAGATCCAGGGAAAGAAACCTTTAGCCAACTATTTCAGAAATGGCAGTCGTTGTTGACTAAAGAGCAGTAAAGCGAAACGTTCTCTAGGAAAACGTGACTTGTTTTAAAGTGGACGATAAGAAGAGATTCCTAAGAAGAATACATGGAGAGAATACCTAAAGCGAGTATTTAAAGCAAGTACTTAAATAGTAGACGGCAGTCTAGTGAATCTTCGTCGTGGGTTTGCGAGGAAGATTTACTGTCTGCCGTCTATTTGCTAGAGATATTGTCTAGCGCTTTACGGTATTCTTTGTTCTACTCTTTTCACTTCAATGTAATCTCAAGGACTGGAATGAGAACATTAGGTGGCACTACCGGCAGCGTGACGACTAGATCATTAGGAGCAATGACAGCTTCCGTAGAAGTGATGACTTCATTAGGATCAAAGCCACGATAAAAAATTTCAGAGCCATCATGCAAGAAGCGGATAAAGCGAACTTGATCAGCAATTTCCGGCAAATGAATATGTTTGAAGGGATAGCTATATACATGCAAATAGAGTTTCTTGCCATTTTGAGTATAACGACAATCTTTAGGTACCGGGTATTTACTAGGACCACAATCGATGATAGCTTCTTTATGCAGCCGTATCCATGCACCAATCGCCTGCATTCGTTTGACTGCCCGCGGGTCGATCTCTCCTCGGGGATTAGGACCAATGTTCAATAAAAAATTACCCCCTTTTGAAACCGTATCGATCAACATTTTCACCAACATATCACTTGATTTCCATTCCAACGCATCGCGATCATAGCCCCAAGTCCCGTACATTGTCTGACAGGCTTCCCAAAGAACAGGTAAACCGTCTTTTTCCAGTGGTTTTTCTGGTTGAAATTGTTCAGGGGTGGTAATTCCCCGACCAAGTTCCAAGCGATCATTGATCAGCATATCCGGTTGGAGTGTCCGACAGATTTTTTCCAGTCGCGAACTGTCCCAGTCTTCTGCTCCTTTTCCTTTAGACCAGCCCCAATCACGATGACTGTAAGGAAAGTCGAACCACATATAATCGATCCTGCCATACTGAGTCAATAGTTCGGTCACTTGACCAGCAATGAAATCTTGATAAATAAGCATATCCCGTTGAGAATTGGACTCTCGAGCGGCTAAGTCACTTCTTTGAGGATGCAATCCATCAATCGTAAAATGAGGGTGGTACCAGTCAATCAGCGAATGATAGAGTCCGATTTTGATTCCCACATCACGAAACGCAGGCAATAATTCTGCGAGTAAATCTCGCTTAAAGGGTGTATGGGTGACTTTATAATCGGTCCATTCACTATCCCATAGGGCGAACCCTTCATGATGTTTCGTAGTAAAGACTATATATTGAACACCGCAATCTTTAGCTGTTTGAGCCCAAACAGCAGCATCAAATAAATTGGGATTAAATTGGTCGAAATAAGTTTCTCGATAAGTTTCGGGGGCAATTTCTTCGGTGGTCATAAACCATTCGTGGCGTGCACCAATACTAAATAAGCCAAAATGAATGAACAACCCAAACCGATCATGAATAAACCAGCTAGGATCGGGGTAATGATCAGGCCAATTCTGAAATGTTTTCATAGAGATACTCCTTAATCAATGAATTCGGTGTTTGTCATAACCGTTTCTTTAATCTTCCACTGCCCATTCTCGAGCACAAAGGTATGATGGGCTTGGGTAATATGGTCGCGATAGTCATTCTGTCCTTGGTTCACTGTTTTTTGCTGTGCAGCTACCAGCATGGAGTCTGCTTCTTGTTTGACAACTTCAAAAGACAAGAGTTCATGAGTCAAATCATATTTCGCAAAAAAAGCGTGCATTTCCTTTGCCGTAGATTCTCTTGCAGAAGTAACAAGGGTCGCTGTGTAGCCCTCAACGTCTTTCTGGGTGGCTGCCTGCAGGTTTTGCTTTAGTACGGTCAGACACGCTTGTGCTGCAGAAGAATCTGTAACGGCTCCTGTAACTTGCAAACGCGCTACAGTGGTTTCTGCTGAACGAGAAGTTATCTGTTGATAAAAAAATAGACCGCAAATGAAAAGTAAACCAACGAAAAATAAGGGATAACTCTTTTTTTTCATGCAAATCCTCCTTGTTTTCTGCACTATTTTTTGTACTTTTTTTGTACTTATACATCAGATATCTTGCTGGCACTATAAATGCCATGGAAAAGATTTCTTCCCAAACTGCCGACACTTGAGGGATCATCTACTGGCAACAGTGGCATCTCTAGTTCTGGTAATCTAGTGATGTGACCATCCAAATAGTTCTGCAAACGCCATTGTGCCATCTCGGCACGTTTAGATAGAGCGCCGTAGCGAAGATCGATCACTTCAAACCCAAAGGGGCGGTTCCATTCAAACCACAGATCTCGATGAGATTGATGCAAGTGTTGTAATTCCTGCTGATAGTGCTGAATCATCTCAAGGGCTTTTTGAAGGTTCTCACGTTTTTTTTCATGATAGGCTTCTGAGATCCAGGGACTCAAAGAAGCTTTCAAAGCTAGTACCACCGCTAATTGGTGATAAAAGCGGAACATCCGTTGTGTGTCCTGTGTCCCCGTGACTGCGGCCAATCGTTGGGCCAGTTCCTCATAATGTTGGGTCAATGGCACCTCTCTGAATGTCTTTTCATAAAGGCCATAAAGAATATCTTGATAAAGCAATAATTTACTTGGATTTGATCCAGAAGGATTTTCGGCAGCAACACCGGGAGTTTGGTCAAAAAGATCAAGCAAAAGAAAATCTTCTGCTTGTGATCCATGAAATAGTTTCAAGTGATCTGTGACTATCTCCCGCGATGGCGTGGCATAAAACTGGGCCTCGCTAAATAATTGTAGACCTAACAAGCTGGCAATCATCGGGGTCTCTGCGCCGTCATCTCCCCATAAGGTAGCATAGACTTCAGTGATGCCATTTGCTTTGGCACTTCTTAATGCTTGCTCCATTGTAGCGATGGTTTTGCCATAATTGGGTGCCAGTCCATTCCATGTCCAAATACCGCCAGCAAATACTGTGGGTTGGTTTAGCTTTTTATGTTCAGCAAACAGTCGTTGATATGTTTGAAAATCATGATGATAATAATCCCAGTACACCATGTTGACTGCTGGAATTTGCTGAATGACTTCTGGAGGAATGACGACTGCTGGATCATAGTAATCGCCTGTTGGAGAACCAATCCGAAAGAACATGTCACTCCACATCATGGGTTCTAATTGTAGCTGTTCACAGAGAGTGATGACGTGTTTTAAATGTTTAATCATGATGGCAAAGCGATCTTCTAAACCATTGTGTTCGAGGTAACGGCCTTTTCCTAATTGGTGTGCTTCATCCATACCAATATGGATTTTATTTGTTTTGAAGCAGCTGCGAATGGAACGAAGAGCGGCTTCAAGAAAAATGTAAGTTTTGGGCTCACCAACTAGCAGAATGTCTTCCGTGTCACGTATCTCTTTGGCAAAATGCCACTTTAATGGATTTGTCAAATGAGCGAGTGTTTGGATCGCAGGAACTAATGTAACGCCTAATTGGTCAGCGTAATGGTCCAATTCCCGTAAGTCAGATTGACTGTATCTCCCTCGCAAATGACCAAAATAAGGATATTCAGGAATTTCGTAAGTATCTTCCATATATAGCATGAGACTGTTGAGCCCCATTTTGCTGCTCAACAAAATGAAACGTTTCAACTGAGGTACTGTCAGTACTGCATTTCGAGATAAATCGATCATAGGACCGATTTGGTCAAATTGCGGAGTCTCTTCGTGGACAAAATCGGTATCTGCTTGCATCCATAGAAGGAGCCCTCGAAATAAATGGGCTTTTTCCTGATAGTAAATCGTGGCTTTTTCTGTATTGGAAATGATTTTCAATGATCCTTTTCGGCGGATCAATTCAAGCGGTTTGCCGGTTTCTGATAGTGACAAGCCAAGTTCAGGAGCAACGATTTGAAAAAAAGCGGCGACGTTTTCGTTGGTGACAATCTTTATCTCCATGATTCACTTCTCCTTTAGTAAAAAATCGTCAGTGTTCATTTGTTAGCAACTCTGTTTTTTGGATCGCTTGATAGGCGAACCAACTGATTGGCCAGAGAAGCAAAGGGATGAAGGCAATGAATAACAAAATTGGCAAAAAGGTAGCGGCGAATGTAACCAAAAACACACCTAAGATCATGGCAATCGTTTGTGGCACACTAACGATCATTAAAAGAAACGCATTCCTGAAATAGACCCAAAAAGGAAGATGGTAGCGGACAAAGACCGGCAGCAAATAAAAGCTGATGAGCAAACCGCTGATAAAGAGTACCGTCAATCCGAAATGGAGAAAGGCATTTTGCAAGAATGTACTGGAGATCCGCAGCTCGATCCATAGCAGCAGCAAGATCGCCATTTGCAGCAAACCTAGTTGATTACTACGCCAAAAATTTTTGGCTGTCTGTTGTTTGAACCAATTATAAAGTTCAGCAGGCAGTGGTTTTTTTGCAAATAATTCAAAGAAATAGCGAATAACAGTAGCCGTCGCTGGAAAGAAGCCAAAAATGATTCCCCCCCGTAAGACAAAAAAGAACCACAAAAAATGCAATCGAATCACCATCAGCAAATAGTCACCCAACCGGTAAGATAGATCAAATAACCCTCGTGATTGTTTCATGGACACCCCTCTTTTAACTAATTGATAAAAAGTAGAAAACTACTAGCCAAATAGTAGCAAGAAATGGACCTTTTAGAAAGCGTATTCAAAAAATTACATAGCCGAACCAGCTAATACATACACCTTCCTAAAGCTATCTTTTGAAAACATTCGATTGCGACGAGGAGCGCTAGCCCGCAGGAGCAAGTTTTCTAGATAAAGAGAAAAGTACGACGAGGAGCGCTAGCCCGCAGGAGCAAGTTTTCTAGATAAAGAGAAAAGTACGACGAGGAGCGCTAGCCCGCAGG
>NZ_JBDGBK010000026.1:0-38791 GCF_040910045.1 Enterococcus sp. RTP21361st1_A6_RTP21361_211029
AATTCGAAACGAAGTAGATAAAAAGCTGTTCCAAGCTCGAGTTACGAGTTTGGAACAGCTTTTGTCTACAGTCTGAATCGTTTTTTGGAACGAATTCGTTTCGAAGAATACCAAGAAGGCTGGTCCGTGCAAGCTTGTCACATCGGTCCTTTTGACACAGAAACAGAAACGTTTGCGAAAATGCAAGACTATTGCGAAGCCCACGATCTATCAATTGTTCCCACGATGGGCAATTATCAGCATCGGGAGATCTATCTGTCAGATCCGCGAAAGACAGCACCAGAAAAAGCAAAAACAGTCTTACGCTGGCGGGTAGCCAAAACAAACAAAGAATCCGCTTGATCCATTTAACCGTTGGTGTACTTAATGAAAACACGTAATGAAAAGAGAGAGAACCGCGCTTAAGCGATTCTCTCTCTTTTACTACTCATCTTTTAAGTAGTCTTCACTGGTGAATTCACTGTGAAAATACTTGCCTTCGTCGCCGTAATAGGTATTGTACCGTTGCTTGAATTTGCGGAATCCATACACCACTAATACTTTTAAGAGACAGTAGATCGGTATTCCGAAAATGACACCTACAATCCCCATCAAATCCCCCATAACTAATAAAACAACGAGAATCGTGATCGGATGGATCTGCAGACGATCTCCCATTACACGAGGAACGACCAAGTCACCATGAAGCAGCTGTACGGCGAACCAAGCAATCAGGAATTTGATCAGCATTCCTGTTGAATCTTGTGCTGCGATGAAAAGGGCTGGGAAGAAGACGATAAATGGACCGATATATGGAATGATACATAAAATTCCGGCAGCGATCGCCAAGATACTTGCATATTCTAAACCAATCAGCAAAAAAATCACCCAATAAATTCCGCCTAAAATAAAGGAAGAAATAATCTGTCCTTTCAGAAAGGCACCAACTTGTAGGTCAGCGATCTTTACGATCGTGTTGAAATCTTTACGAAATCGCGGTGGTACGATTGACAGGAGAGAATAATAAAACTTGTTTGGATTTCTTAGTAAGAAAAAAGCAATGATCGGACCTGTAAACAATGCGATAAACAACGTTGAGATCGTCGAAAAGATACTGCTAAGCCCTGCAGCACCGGTTTGCCAATAGTCACCAATGAAATCCATGATATTGTTGGCAACTTTTTGAAGAGTATCCGTGATCTGATCGATCTGAGCACCAAATGGCGTATTCGCTAGGAATGAGTCAGCGTTTCGCTCGAAATCAGCAATCAAATCTGGGAATTGATTGATCAAATCGGTTGTTTGTTTTTGGATGATTGGATAAAGCTGAAACCCAGCCAAAACGATCACTAAAAGAATCAGAAGATAGATCCCGCCAATGGAAACAATGCGGGGAATCTTTTTCGTTTCTAAGCGATCAACTAACGGATTGAACAAATAATACAAGATCAGGCCGAATAAAAATGGTGGAATAAGAGTAGAAATAATGACAAAAAAAGGATCAAAAAGAAACGAGATTTGTTTAAGTAAAAAAGCAGCGATCGCACAGAGAATGATCAATCCCAGTACATAATAGCTGGTTTTTCCTCCTAAAAATTGGATTAAACGGTTTTTTTTCATAGAAGAGCCTCACTTTCTTAGCCTCATTATAACGAAAGCAGCACTTTCTGTAAAAAAAGAGCGAGTCAAACCAATTTTATTTTTTACTTTTGCTTATTTGATTCGTTTATAGATATGTAAGGGCGCCACTTACGAAGCAATCAAAATACAATAGAGGAGGAAAAGAAGCGATGAAGACCAAAACCACCACAAGGCTGACGATTCGAATCCAAGCACCAGATGCAGAAAAAACTGTCAGTCAGACCGTCAATCAAGTCATGAATGCTCCAGAGGAGGCTAAGATGTTAGCGTTTGGTGAAGCCATGGCAGGATTTTCTAAGAATGCGTCTTTGGCTGGCGTGGTAGAAACGATCCAGAATGAGTACGTAAAATAACGAAAGGAGAGAAAGCGATGAAAAAGCTTCATGCATTATTTTTGACTAGCGAGGGCAAAAAACACACATTGCAGCCAAAAGTTTTTGATGAAGAGATAACGGCAGAAGCAGCACGAACAGCAATGGAGAATATTACAAAAATCGGTATCTTTGAATCAGATGGTGTCCGTTATTACAATGAGCTGTCTGGCGCCAAAATCGTAGAGACGATTGAGACGCCATTGTTTTGAAATAAGTTGAAGTAGAACGTTCATCAAGAAATGCTCGACAATCAAAAGGGACTGTGCCATAAGTCAGTATCCAACAAGTTAAACCGAATAATAGTCTGTTGCTAGCATAGATTCCTCTGACTTTTGCGACGAGGAGTCCCTGCACCGCAGGAGCAATAATCATTAATGTTCGGCTAGTGTTACTTGTAGGAGACTTATGGCACAGTCCCTTTATTTGGTGACGGCAGTTAATGTACAACGTCCGACAGCCGTTTTCGTGCCATCGGATTGTCTGATCGTAGCTTGCCAAGTTTGGATCTTTCCACCGATTCGATCAGGGACAGCTTCCACAGTAACAGTTCCTTGTTTGACCGCTTTTAAATGATTGACTTGTAGATCAATCGCGGCGGCAAATTGGTCTTCAGCTACGGCTTGATTTGCCCCCAGACTACAAGCTGTTTCAATCAAGACGGCATTGATACCACCGTGCAGAAGACCAAAAGGTTGTTTATGCTGATCGGTGACCACTAAAGATAACCGAACCTGAGTAGCGGTTGTTTCTTCGATCTGGATGCCTAAATAGTCAAGTAAGTTCATAGAGTTCCTCGTTTTCTGAGAATTTGATGATTTGATTATAACAAACGTTTGACAGAAAGCAATTTCTAACGAAATTCGCTCAGAAATGTGTATAATGGAAACATGTGACATAAGGAGGAACCTGTAATGAGAGAATGGAAAACCTTAAAAGAATACGATGAAATTTTATTTGAACAGCATGGTAAAGTGGCGAAGATCACGATCAATCGTCCAGAAGTCCACAATGCCTTTACACCGAAAACGGTGTTTGAAATGATCGATGCTTTTTCAATCAGTCGCGATGAACCTGGCATTGGTGTGATCATTCTAACAGGAGCTGGCGACAAAGCTTTTTGTTCTGGCGGCGACCAAAAAGTTCGCGGACATGGCGGCTATGTTGGTGAAGATCAAGTTCCTCGTCTCAATGTGCTGGACTTGCAACGTTTGATCCGGACATTACCAAAACCGGTGATCGCTATGGTCAAAGGTTGGTCTATTGGAGGCGGAAACGTGCTGCAGCTGGTTTGTGATCTAACGATCGCGGCAGATAATGCGAAATTTGGTCAAACAGGACCGAATGTCGGCAGTTTCGATGGTGGCTACGGTTCAGGCTATCTTGCTCGAACGATTGGCCACAAGAAAGCCAAAGAAGTTTGGTTTATGACGAAACAGTATACAGCAGAAGAAGCTTTAGCAATGAACTGGATCAATACAGTCGTTCCTCTTGATCAAGTGGAAGATGTGACGATGGAATGGGCAGAAACGATGCTGCAAAAAAGCCCATTGGCTTTGCGCATGATCAAAGCCTCAATGAATGCCGATACAGATGGGCTAGCCGGAATCCAACAACTTGCTGGCGATGCGACCTTATTGTATTACACAATGGATGAAGCAAAAGAAGGCCGCGATGCGTTTAAAGAAAAACGTCAGCCTAATTTCGACCAATTCCCTAAATTCCCTTAATGAATGGTAGTTGGCTGCAACGGCAAGCACAACTTCATCCAGAACGACCAGCTTTTTATTGGCAAGATAAAAGCTGGTCGTTTGCTGCCTTGCAAAAAGAAGTCACGGCTTATGCTTGCTATTATGAACATCGGATTCCTCAAACAATCGAGCGAGTAGCGATTTTAAGCAATAACTCTCCTGAGATGTATTTCACGATTTTGGCACTTTGGGAATTAGGAAAACAAATTCAGTTCTTAAACACTCGATTGACTGAAAAAGAGCTGTACTATCAATTAACCGATGCTGCCTGTCAGTGGGTAGTCACCAATCGATCGCTTTCCTTGCCGAGAATCAAGTTCCTGCCTTTTGGCAAATTGCAAGAACGTTTTTTTTCTGCGCCGATTTCGATTTACCAAAAAACACAAGTTGCATCGATCATGTACACTTCTGGCACGACGGGTAATCCCAAAGGAGTGCCTCAAACATTTGGCAATCATTTTGCCAGTGCACAAGCCACGCAGATCAACTTGTCGGTGACTGCTGACGACTGCTGGTGTTGTGTCGTTCCGTTGTATCATATTAGCGGTTTATCAATTTTGTTGCGTTCCTTGATTTTAGGGATCAGTGTTCGATTATATGATCGATTCGATGCGCAGCAAATCGCATCAGACCTAGCTGCTGGTAAAGGAACGGTGCTCTCGTTAGTGACCAAAATGCTGATCGATCTTTTGCCTTTGACTGGAGACAATGGTTACCCTTCATTGCGCTATATTCTTTTAGGTGGTGGTCCGATTGCCAGATCAGTCTTGATGCAATGCCAAGACAAGTGCTTATCAGTTATTCAATCCTATGGGATGACTGAAACTTGTTCGCAAGTCGTTGCTTTGCCTCCAGATAAAGCCGAGGAAAAAATTGGTTCTGCTGGATTACCATTAGCCCAAGTCAATTTGCGGATTCAGTCGCAGTCTTTGAAAGAATCTGTTATCGAAAAAGAAGGAAAACTGGGGGAAATCCAGTTGCAAGGACCTGCGATCGTTACGTGCTATTTGAATGATCGCGGGTTGGAGCAGTGGACGCAGGATGGCTGGTTTGCCACCGGTGATCTTGGCTATTTGGATTCTGAAGGGTATTTGTATGTGGTATCTCGTTTGAGCGAATTGATTATTTCCGGTGGCGAAAATATTTATCCAGCTGAAGTTGAACAGGCATTAGTTAGCCACCCTGCAATTGAAGAAGCGGCAGTGGTGGGCGAGCCAAGTGGAGTGTGGGGACAAGAGCCAGTTGCTTATCTTACACTCAAAGAGCCGATTACATTACCAGAATTGATCGCCTATCTAACCCCACAGCTTGCTCGGTACAAACACCCCCGTCGCTATTATCAAGTAAAAGAAATGCCGCGTACCGCTAGCGGGAAAATAGTAAAGCGTGTATTGCTGACAGAAGAAAGAGTGAACTACATTGAACAGCAAATCAAAGAAGGAGTATCAACATGCATTAGCTGCTGGCAAAAAGGTGTTTAGTCATTATTACCCACTTGCACCTTGTGATTTTGTTCAGTTATATGCTGCTGCCAGTCAATTTATTGGTGAACGTTATTTTTGGCGATCATCAGATCAAGCAACCTGTTTTTTGGGTATCGGCAGTGTGAAACGGTACGCGAACCCATCATTGATTGATTTTGAGCGGCAGCGTCGAAACCTTAAAAAGCAGCATTTTCAACCAAATACGGACCAAATGGCTGCTACATTATTAGGGGCTTTTGCTTTTGATGAACAAAGCCAAGGAGCAGCAGAATGGGGCACAATCGGCAATGGTCTTTTTGTGTTGCCGAAAATTCTTTTTAGAAAAATAAATGATGTGTATGGTGTGATCTTGACCGTCGAAGCGAAGGATACGAATGACGTGGAAACGCTGTTCGGACAGTTTGCTGATTTACAACAACTCGTTGAGCAATGGGGAAAGCAAGCACAACAGCCTGTAGGGGCTTGTTTGTTGCAGCAAACAGAATTAGACGTACCACAATGGGTAAAAGCGGTCGATGAGACAGTCGCTGCGATCCGCTCTGCAAAAACGCCTTTGGAGAAGGTTGTTTTAGCTCGGCGAATGAAAATCACTACTAAGAAGGAGATTGATTCCTTTGCGGTGTTGGCCAGTCTTGCAGAGCAACAAACCAATACCTATCTCTTTGCTTTTGAAGACGAGGTTTCGTTTATTGGTGCCACACCGGAGCGCTTGTTAAAGGCGACTGCCAGTCATTTCGAGACAGTCAGCATTGCAGGGTCTGCGCCTCGAGGCAGCACACCAGCAGAAGATCAGCAAATAGCTGATGCATTATTAACTGATCCCAAAAATACCCATGAGCATCAAGTAGTTGTCAATCGTCTGGAGCAGGCGTTGTCTTCCTTATTGGCGGAAGGGTTCCATTCAGAGGCGCGATCGATCATCAAGAATCGCGACATTCAGCACTTATTCGTGCCTTTGTCTGGCAAGCGGAAGCCCGCTGTTTCTTTTTTAGAAGCAGTGGCTAAGCTGCATCCAACACCAGCCCTAGGTGGGGAGCCAAAAGCTGATGCGCTGGCATGGATTCGTAACCACGAACCTGCGCGTCGGGGATTATATGGTGGACCAATCGGGTGGCTAGGTATCCAAGAAGATATCGGAGAATTTGCAGTAGCGATTCGTTCTGGTGTTTTTCATGGGACAGAAGGCATCCTTTACGCAGGATGCGGGATCGTCGCCGATTCTGTTGCAGAAGAAGAGCGCCAAGAGACAGCCTTGAAATTCCAACCTATGCTAAGAGGAGTGATAGAGAATGAATCAGCAAGTCATGACTGACTACTTGTTGGCAGCAATCCATGGGTTTAAAGCCGCTGGAATAAAGCGAGCGGTGATCAGTCCCGGATCGCGGTCGACACCGTTGGCATTGCTTTTGCATCGGGATCCAGAAATCACTTGTTGGATCGATGTCGATGAACGTTCAGCAGCTTTTTTTGCGTTGGGAATGACCAAAGTCGATTTGCAGCCGACACTTTTACTATGTACATCAGGTACTGCTGCAGCCAATTACTATCCAGCAATTTGTGAGGCGGAAGCCACAAATTTGCCATTGATCGTCTTAACTGCTGATCGGCCACCAGAACTACGTGGTGTTGGTGCACCGCAAGCCATGGATCAGCAAAGTCTGTATGCTTCTCATGTAAAAAAAATGGTAGAAATGACTGTGCCGGAGAATACACCCAACATACTGAAGTACAGCTTTTGGCAGGCTGCCGCGACAACGATCGAAGCATTAAAGCAGCCACGTGGTCCCGTACACCTGAATTTTCCTTTGCGGGAACCATTACTGCCTGACTTCACGCGGACTTGTTCGATCCAACAAAATATCGCTTACCTCCCTACACAGCAATCGCTACCTGCAGCTGTATTGACAGAACTGGCACCATTGTTTATGAAAAAAGGGCTCCTAGTGGTAGGTGAAAGTTTGACACCTTCTGAAGCAGAAACGCTGCATGCGCTTGCCAATCATCTTGGCTGGCCGCTAGTGGGGGATCCACTGACAAATTTGGCCACTTGCGGGGAAACGTCGGCTCATTTTCTCCCACAGGCTGATTTGATTTTTCCACAACTAGATGCGGACTTTATTCCCGAAGTCGTTATTCGTTTTGGTCGCTTGCCAGTGACCAAAAATGTCTTGCTTTGGTTAAGCGGTCTGCCGGAAGGCATCGACTGGCTTTTCGTGGATGAATCTGGACAGTGGCAAGATCAATTGCATCGCTCAGCCTTTTTGCTACAGCTTACGATAGAGGATTTTGTGGAGCAAGTAAGCAAGTTGCCTAGCAGACCACAACCAGAATGGTTTCAGCCATGGCAAAAGCTGCAAGCCGTCGCTGAGGAAGCATTGGCAACGACTCATTCTTTAACGGAGTGGAATGAAACTGCTGCTGTACGGATCTTGCAACAAACATTGGGACATGATGCCCAATTGCTCTTAGCAAATAGTAATGCGATCCGCTTTGTTGATCGATACGGAACGGTTACAGGTAGTGCTTACCAAGTATTTGGCAATCGCGGTGTGAATGGTATCGATGGGTTGATATCGACCGTTGCTGGGATCGCAGCTGCCAGCCAAAAACCGACCTATTTATTGATTGGCGATCTAGCTTTCTTTCATGATATGAATGGGCTGCAATTGCTCAAACAATATCAGCTGCCAGTCACGATCATTTTACTGAATAATAACGGTGGGGGGATTTTTTCCTTCTTATCGCAAAATACCTTGTCAGAAAGTGACTTTGTGCCGCTATTTGGCACCCCGTTGGATCTTGACTTTCAGCAAGCTGCAAAACTTTATGGCGCGAAATGGCACGCTCCAGCAACTTTGACTGATTTTGCCTCCCAAATCGAGCAATCATTAACGACGCCTTGTTTTCAGATCATTGAAGTAGTTGGCCTGCAAAAAGATCCTGTGATCGCTTGGCAAGCGTTGCAACAGGAGTTTCAGGAAAGGATCTCCAATGAAAATAAACGTTAACGGTGTGAACTATTTGTATCAGTGGTATCGACCTTATCTGGCTGATCTGCCGACCCTCGTAGTTCTGCACGGATTTACTGGCACTTCAGATTCTTTTCGCCCAGTGTTTGCTCAAGAAACGTCCTTCAATGTCTTAGCAATCGATTTGTTGGGTCATGGTGGTTCCGCCAGTCATGTGCACCCGTTACGCTATGAGATGATTCAGATGGTAACGGATCTGGCAGAATTGGTGGATCGTTTAACGGTTGACCGTTATTATCTTTATGGCTATTCAATGGGTGCTCGTACGGCATTGGCATGGACGGTTGCTTTCCCAGACAAGATCGCTGGCTTGATCATGGAGAGCGGCTCTCCGGGACTGGAATCAGAATCTGCCCGCAGTCTTCGCCGACGCAATGATCAACGTTTGGCGATACGATTGATTCAGCAACCGCTGGTTGACTTTGTTGATTATTGGCAAGAACTGCCATTGTTTGCTAGTCAAAAACGATTACCAAAGGAAATACAGCAGCAAGTACGAGCGACGCGTTTGAGCCAACAGGCGTTTGGTTTGGCGATGAGTTTGTACTATAGCGGAACAGGAACACAACCTAGCTTCTGGCAAAATTTGGCAGACATTCAGTGCCCATTTCTGGTTCTCACTGGAGAATGGGATGAAAAATTTTTCCTGATCGCTAAAAAAATGCAGCAGCAACAACCAGCGTTGACTATCCTCTCGGTGTCAAAAGCCGGTCATTGCGTGCATTTGGAATGTCCAGATGTAGTGGCAAATGAAGTGCATGCTTGGTTGACCGCACACTGATATTGGAAAAGGAGAGCGCGTATGAAAATCGTCAAAGCAGAACGGATTGCTTGTCGACTCCCATTGAGGCAGCCTTTTGAGACGAGTTATGGTCGCTTGACGGAAAAAGCATTTGACCTGCTTGTACTGACCGACCAAGACGGAACCGTAGGTGTTGGAGAATTGGTGGCTTTTCAGCAACCAGATTATATTGAAGAAACGTTGGCTTCAGCTCGAGAAGTCATTAGCAAGTTCTTATTCCCATTGCTGACAGGAAACATCGATCATCCGCGAGATGTTTGGACGTTATTTCAAACAGTTCAAGGAAATTTTATGGCCAAATCAGCAGTTGAAACGGCGATTTGGGATTTATATGGCCGCCAAAAACATTGCAGTCTGACCTCTTTTTATCCAACAACAAGAGACAAGCTTGCTGTAGGGGTCAGTGTGGGGATTCAAGCATCCACAGAACAGCTAGTCGCACAAGTCGCTGATTATGTAGCGCAAGGATATCAGCGAGTAAAAATCAAAATCAAGCCGGGAGTCGACTTAGAGCCGTTGACAGCCGTTCGGGAAACCTTTCCCGAGCTATTGCTGATGGCTGATGCGAACGGCGCTTATGAAGATCAACCGGAAAAGATTCTCGCATTAGATGAATTGGGGCTGGCAATGATCGAGCAACCGTTGAAGATCCGGGATCTAGTGGGGCATCGCCGTCTGCAGAAGCAGTTAAAGACGCCGCTATGTTTAGATGAAGATATACGTACTGCAGAAGATGTCGCTGTTGTTGCCTCATTAGATAGTTGCCGAGCAATCAATCTAAAAATTCCGCGAGTGGGAGGAATCACCGAAGCGATGCGAATTGTTTCAGCCTGCCAACATTATGGATTGGATGTCTGGCTAGGTGGAATGTTCGAATCAGGAGTGGGACGAGCGTTGAATCTGCAGTTTGCCAGCCAAGCTCCCTTCCACTTCCCTGGTGATCTATCTGCTTCTGATCGTTATTTTTACGATGACATCGTCACTGAACCTGCGAAGATCAAAAATGGCTGTTTTCAGGTGCCTGTTGGTGTGGGAGCGGGCTTCACACTAGATGAAAAGAAAATAGCTAACTATTGTGTTTCCCGTACTCGTTTGTTAGGTTGAACTTTAGAAATAGTTTTTGATCAGCAGATCAATTATCAAGCAGCAAAAAGCACCTTCTCGCTTTTAGAGAGGGTGCTTTTTGCTGTTATTTGGATAAAAGGGCGTGCAAGCGCCTGTTGCTAAGCCTGTTCTTTAAATTCTTTCTCAATTTGCAAACGGCGAACTTTCATTGTTGCTGTACGAGGGATCTTTTCAAAGTCCCAGAGAATTGGCTGATTCAAACGAGGAAGATCTTCTACTGCTTGCCACCAAGCTGTCCAATCCATTTCACGGTTTGGTGCTAAGGCAATGATCGGTTGCGGTGAATTTTCTTTGTCACGAACGATGACCACTTCAGCTAGAAAATCCAATGTATCTAAAAGCAGATCTTCTAAAGCTAAATTACTATCGATGGATTCAATCAGATCCACTTGGCGGTCTTTCAAGAATAAATGCCCTTCTTCATTCATGCTGCCATAATCGCCGCTATCCCACCAATCTCCATAAACATTCTCAGTAAAACGCTGATCTTCTTTATAATAAGTCAATGCCCGTCCTTTGGATAGGAAGTGGATATGTCCGTCTGTATTTGCAGGCAACTCATTGCCGTCAGCATCTGCGATTCGTGCTTTGGTCAAATCGCCTAAACCAATCCCCATATCGCGAGCATCATTTGATTGTATACTTTCTAGCGTATGTGCTTTCAGGATCATTGGGCCGCACTCGCTTTGGCCGTATACTTGCAAGAAGATGGCATCTTGATTGGCAGAAGTTTGTAAGAAAGCTGCCATTGTTTGATTATTGATGGCATCGAATGTGGAGTGATAATACCGTATTCCAGCAAAAGCTTCAGGGTGTTCTTCTGCAACGAATCGCCATTGCACGAAGTTATTTGGGTGTGTCTCTAAGGCGATCGGTGGATTCTCTTTCAACATCCGAACGACGTGAGGACCATTCGCACTAGCAAGAGGCATCATTGGAAAGCCCATAGACATCAAAGAAGAGATCCCAATATTGAAGCGAGAATGAACCGGTGAAATATGGAACGCCACTAATTTTGTTTCTGCGATTTTTGTGAAGACAGTTCGCTGCCACTTTGTCCGCCACCCCATAGAATTGGCCGAGTGACAAATCAATTTTGGTATTCCTGTTGTGCCTGAGGTGTGGGTCATATAAGAAATTTGATCGTGAGGCAATTCGGTTTGGCCAACAGGTTCAGCTGGTTGCAACAATAGATTGCGGACAGCAATCTGCTTGTTCGGGCTGCTGTTTTTGACAGCTGCCACTCGGTTTTCTGTCTCTTCATCAAAAAGGATATAAGGATCTTCTAAGCGGTCAACAAAGACTTCGATCGTTGAAGCTGGAAAATGATAAGAAATCATTGCTGGGACAGCGCCTAAATAAGCAGCAGCTGTAGCTAAAAGATACGTATCAAATTTTGATGATTTATAGATAATGATTTTATCTCCGGCTTGGACGCCAAGGTGGGCAAGTTGATACGCCCGCTTTAAGATTATTTCATGACTTGAATGATATGTGCTGCGGTAACCCAATTCAGGAAAAGCTGGCAAGATCTCATCATGAATGATTGGGACGTCTGGATAAGCCTCCGCCGCATCGCGGTAATTGGTATAAAGATTCAATGGTTGATACGCTAAAATAGACAAAATAACACACTCCTTTAAATTGATGACGGTGTTTTGTTAACTTCGATGGTTAATAAAGTCACCTTTCTCAAACTATGGTTCATTTTAACATAGCGTTTTTTTTAAGAATAGTTACTTTGGGATTTTTTTCACATAACGTCTTAAATCAACTGACTTACAAGCCGGGTAGGGCTATTTTGAGACAATCAAGTTTGATTAGTGATACTCGATTGGTATGTTTTGATTGGCACAAGGGCAACCGAGGATAGTTAGAACAAAAGATTCTATTGCGAACATCAGCAGGACGATAGTTGTCAGTATGTCTTTTTATTGCTATCATGAAAAAAAAGACAAAGGAAGATCCCGATGGCCAAAAAGATACAAAATAAAAAACATGTTTCGCTTCCTCGATACCAGCAGATCGCTGTGGAGATCGCGGAAAGAATCGTGGAAAATCGCTACGAAGTTGGACAAAAGGTTCATGCCCGTTCGACATTAGCCAGTAACTTCAATGTGTCGCCAGAAACAGCCCGTAAAGCAATCAATGTCTTGGTCGATTTGGGGATCATGGATGTCCGTCATGGGAGCGGCGCGTATATTGCCTCAAAAGAAAAGGCGCAATCTTTTTTGGATCAGTACAAAGATGTTCAATCGATCCAAGAGATTCGTAAAGACATTTTAGAAAGCGTTGAACGGCAACAACAAGAGCTGGATAATTTTTCGGAACTATTGAATGTTTTGGTTCGGCAAACGAAAAAAGTGCATAATATGAGCCCTTTTCTGCCATTTGAATTGTTATTGAAAGAAGATGCACAGCACTTAGAGAAAAGTGTCCACGAGCTGAATATTTGGCAAGTAACGGGAGCAACCATCGTGGCAATCCAAACGGAACAGGAGTTATTGCTCTCACCAGGCCCTTACGCCAAGTTTAGTGCCGGCAATACGATTTATTTTGTCGGAAATGAGTTGGCACTACAACGTATGACGAACTTTTTTTATCCACAAGACTCCGCTAATTGAAGAGCGAAAGATTCCATTTCTAAGAAGAGATGGAATCTTTTTTTGACAAAGTGACCACATACTGTTAGTATAGTATGGTCACTTTCGTGAAATTTTTCAGAAAAAGGAGTCAGTATAAGTGAGTAAAGTTAAAGTTGCACATTTAACGAAAATCTTTGGCAAGAAGAAGCAACAAGCGTTTGCCATGATTCAAGAACAACGCAGCAAGAATGAAATTCTAGAAAAAACTGGGGCCACTGTTGGCGTCTATGATGTGAATTTTGAAGTCAATGAAGGAGAAATCTTTGTGATTATGGGACTTTCTGGTAGTGGGAAGTCAACCTTGATCCGTTTATTGAATCGGTTGATCGAACCATCCGGTGGGGACATTTATATTGATGGGGAAGACATTGCGAAGATGAGTAAAGAAGAATTACGTGAAGTCCGACGCCATAAGATCAACATGGTTTTCCAAAGCTTTGGTTTGTTCCCTCACCGAACGATTCTTGAGAATACAGAATATGGCTTAGAGGTGCGAGGGGTTCCCAAAGAAGAGCGAGTAGCCAAAGCCGAAAAAGCTTTAGCTAATTCTGGGCTATTATCTTTCAAGGATCAATATCCTGATCAACTGTCTGGTGGGATGCAACAACGGGTTGGTTTGGCGCGAGCATTAGCAAATGATCCAGAGATCTTATTGATGGACGAAGCATTCTCAGCGTTAGATCCGTTGATTCGTCGTGAAATGCAAGATGAGTTGTTAGAATTACAAGCCAATGTCCAAAAGACAATTATTTTTATCACTCATGATTTGAATGAAGCCTTGCGAATTGGTGATCGCATTGCTTTGATGAAAGATGGACAAATCATGCAAATTGGGACAGGAGAAGAGATTCTGACCAATCCTGCGAACCAATATGTGAGAGATTTCGTCGAAGATGTCGATCGCTCGAAAGTTTTGACGGCTCAAAACATCATGGTACCAGCACTAACGACAAATATCGAAATCGATGGGCCAAGCGTTGCGCTAAATCGAATGCGTAAAGAGGAAGTTAGTATGTTGCTGGCGGTAGACAAAAAACGTCATCTAAAAGGTAGTTTGACAGCTGAGTCGGCTCGCGAAGCACGCAAAAACAATTTGACCCTAAAAGAAGTCATCGATAAAAATGTACAAAAAATCGACAAAGATATGCTAGTGACGGATATTTTCAATTTAATTTATGATTCCCCGACACCGTTAGCGGTGGTTGAAAATGATCGTCTGATCGGTGTAGTTATTCGAGGCAGTGTGATCGAAGCACTGGCAGAAACGGATTCATCAGTGACAGAGGAAGGAGTGGTCGTCAATGGGTAATTTTCTTCAACAAACGATTCCAGTTGCTGATTGGGTAGAGTCCTTTACAGATTGGCTAACAGGAACTTTTAGTGGGCTCTTTTCCGCATTGCAGTCTTTTGGTCAGTTCGTGATGGATGGAATGACCAATACTTTGCTTTTTGTGCCACCACTAGTCATGATCTTGCTGCTGACAATCGCTGCATTTTTTGTTTCAAGTAAAAAATGGGGGCTGACGGCATTTACATTTGTCGGGCTACTGTTTATCTACAATCAAGGTTTGTGGACTGATTTGATGAATACTGTCACATTGGTTCTGCTCTCTAGTCTGGTATCGATCATTATCGGTATTCCCCTCGGAATCTTAATGGCAAAAAGCGAAAAGGCGCAAAGCATCGTTACGCCAATCTTAGATTTCATGCAAACGATGCCTGGCTTCGTCTATCTGATCCCAGCAGTCGCTTTCTTTGGGATCGGCATGGTACCAGGGGTTTTTGCCTCAGTGATTTTTGCATTGCCGCCGACTGTACGGATGACTAATTTAGGAATCCGTCAAATTTCTCGTGAATTAGTCGAAGCTTCGGATTCCTTTGGGGGAACTGGCTGGCAGAAATTGGTCAAGTTAGAATTGCCATTAGCGAAAAGTACGATTTTAGCAGGTGTCAATCAAACCACGATGCTTGCTCTTTCAATGGTAGTGATTGCTTCGATGATCGGTGCCCCTGGTCTTGGACGAGGTGTCCTATCTGCACTGCAGCGGGCACAAGTCGGAAATGGATTTGTTAGTGGGGTTTCATTAGTGATCTTAGCGATCATTATGGATCGGTTTACCCAAAACTTGAATAAACCCGCTCATAAGAAAAAAGCCGTGTCCGCGAAAAGCCGCAAGCAAAAACGTCTCTTTGGCGGGATCGCTGCCGCAGCTGTTGTTGCGCTGATTGGTGCTTCTGTAGCTTTTGGTCGTGTTTCAGACAATAAAGGAACAGTCAACTTAGCATATGTCGAATGGGATACAGAAGTGGCTTCCACTCATGTGGTAGCTGAAGTGTTAAAAGAAATGGGCTATGAAGTCAAGACGACACCATTAGACAATGCGATCATGTGGGAATCTGTGGCTAAAGGCGAAGTTGACGGGATGGTAGCTGCCTGGTTGCCTTCAACTCATCAAGCTCAATATGAACAATATAAAGACCAAGTAGAAAATCTAGGACCAAACTTAGAGGGAGCTAAACTGGGAATTGCAGTTCCTAGCTACATGGCAGTTGACTCTATCGCAGATCTATCGGATGAGGCAGGAAAAACGATCACGGGAATTGAACCAGGTGCAGGTGTGGTCGCTGCTGCTGAAAATACAGTTGCAACATATGATAATCTTTCTGATTGGAATGTGGCGACATCTTCTTCCGGGGCAATGACTGTGGCGTTAGGACAAGCCATCAAGAATAAAGAAGACATTGTGATCACTGGCTGGTCGCCTCACTGGATGTTTGCAAAATATGATTTGAAATATCTAGATGATCCTGAAGGAACGATGGGAGAAGCGGAGAGTATCAATACGATGGTACGCCAAGGATTAGCTGATGATCTGCCAGAAGTTTATGAAGTACTGGATAAATTCAATTGGACACAAGAAGATATGGAAGAAGTCATGCTGGCAATCAACGATGGAACTTCTGCTGAAGATGCTGCAAAAGATTGGGTAACCAATCACCCAGAAGAAGTGGCAGCTTGGACGAAGTAAGTCAATGAAGCATGAAAGGATCAGATAAATAAACAAAAAAAGAAAGTTTCGCATCTAGACTCGGTGGCCGAGTTCAGGTGTGAGACTTTCGTTTTTTTCACTGTCTACTGACTGTCTACTGACTGTCTACTGATAGTAGCCAGCAATTTTTTGTGCTTTTTCAGTATTGGCGAAATGCAGTTTGGTATACTTCGCTAATAAAGGCATTCCGCCTTTTTGCAAAAGCTGAGCAGCGACCTGATCGGATTTGCTGCCGGCACCCGAAGGAAGCTGTAATCCAACTTCTTGTGAGGCCTTCTCTAGTTCCTCCAGAAAAACAGTGCGGCATAGAATGGAGGCCGCAGCCACTGCTAAATGATATTGCTCCCCTTTTGTTGCAAAAAACAATTTTTCTGTGATTTGATTTTTTTCTGATTTTAGATAGGTACGGTAATTTTTTTCGCTAGTGAATTGATCAATCAAGATGGCATCCGGTGTTTTTGGTGCGATTTTTTGCAACAGTAGCCGAATGGCTTGATTGTGTAGCGCAACTTTCATTCGAACGGTGTTGTATTTAGGTTGGATCTCATTGTATTTAGTTGGTTCAACTGTCAGTAATTGATAAGGCACAAGTTTTTTTATTTTTGGGGCCATTGCCCGAATTTGTGGATCAGTCAACATTTTGGAGTCTTTGACACCTAATGCTTTCAATGCGGGTAGCTGATCTTTACTGGCATAGACAGCGCAAACGACTAAAGGACCAAAATAACTGCCATTGCCAACTTCATCACTACCAACGACACTCCACTGTGAAAAGTCAGCAGGCAAGGAGGATGAAGGAGCCTTGTTGTTCGTATTTGCTGTTTTGGACAAGTCGGCGGAATTGCTCCAACGAGCTGCTTCAGCTTCTGCACCACTGCCTTGAAACATCACTTTACCAGAAGTATAAGCGGTGATGGTCGTTTGTTCTATTTTGGCAACAAACACGGTATAAGGAACTTTTTTATTCAACAGCGCTTGCTGATAGAAGTTCATCATTTCTGCGATAGTTTTTTGAGATACTTTAATGACGATATTACTCATTGTCTTCCTCCGATATACATACTGGTTATTTGAATAGAACATCTTCTTAGATTCTACCATAGGTAAAAATTTTACGAAGCCTCTTTCTAAAAAAACGATTGGCATGGAAATTACACTAGAAATCACGTATAATAGGTAGGAGTTTGCGATACGCGTGCAGAAAGTGATAAAATAGTACAGAACAGCAATGGGAGGAATCTTTCCTATGACGGAGCAAAAGAAACGTTATAAAGCAGTAATCGCCAATCAAAGCTACACGATTATTGGGCGTGAAAGTAAACAACATATGGATATGGTAACGAAATTAGTCAATGACCAATTGACAGAAATCATGGGGCTGTCTTCTCAAGTCGATAAAGAGCAAGCAGCAATTCTATTAGCAATCAATGCGATTTCTGATCAGTTGAAAAAACAAGAGCAAGTATTAAGTTTGCAAAATAAGGTAGAAGAGTTACGCAGTCAAGCGATTAAGGCGACCGAACTAGAGAATCGGATTAAGCGAATCGAAGCGATTGAGTCTGAAGCGCGCCAAGTATTGGATGAGACAGGTCGCGGAGATGTGGAGATCCATAATCATGTGGAAGCTCAACAAATACTAAATGAACAACGTAAGCGCAAAATCCAAGAAAAAGCAGCTCATGGTTAAGTAGGCGCGGAAAGGACTCTGAAATGATAGGATTTTTGGTTCTGGTTCTTTTGTTAGCGGCATTTTATGGTGGCGCGCGGCGAGGGACTTCATTGCAGCTGGTCTCCGTTTTAGGATACCTTTTTTCTTTTTTAGTTGCAGTGGCAAATTACCAAGCTTTGGCAAAAAAAATTGAATTATATGTTCCTTATATGTCTGTGACCGCAGACTCAAAGTTGGTCTTTTATAACCTAGATCTTGCTCTAGACCTAGACAAAGCGTACTATGCAGCTGTCGCTTTTATTATGATTCTTTTTGCTGGCTGGTTAGTGACAAAATTGATTTGCATTTTTGCAAATGGACTGCGTTTCAAACGTCTGCGTTTTTTGAAAGGCTATGATTGGGTCGTAGCAGGGATCTTGAATACGCTATTAGTTTATCTGAATATCTATTTCTTTTTTATGATCCTCTCGATGATTCCTTTAGCGACTATCCAAAATTTGTTTGATAAGAGCAGCACGGCACACTTTATCGTTGAAAGTTCGCCAATCATTTCTGATTACTTTTACCGTTTGTGGATCACTAATGTGATTGGTTAGTATAAGGCAGCTGGTCATTAGACCCATGCTGCTTTTTTTCTTAAGTAAAAAAATGAAAAAGTAGGTGAGACTATGAATAAAAAAATTCTTGATGTTTTAGCTTTCGATCAAGTAAAACAATTGGTTGGGCAGTATCTAGTGACCGCCCAAGGGAAAGAAGAATTAGCTCAATTAGCGCCATCAGCAGATGCTCAGCAAATTTCCACTTGGCTGGCTGAAACAGAAGATGCGTTAAAAGTACAGCGATTGCGGGGCGGTATTCCTGTACCAAAAATTGAAAATATTCGTCCGCAAATGAAACGAATTGAAATCGGAGCGGACCTTAATGGTTTAGAATTAGCGCAAGTAGGTCGAGTGTTGGTGACAGCCAATGAATTGAAGCGTTTCTTTGAAGATCTATCAGACAGCGAAATCGAGTTCGAGCGACTGTATGAATGGGAAAAGCAGTTAGTAACGCTGCCCACGCTTAGCCGTCGCCTGAAAGAAGCAGTGGATGAAGACGGTCGGTTGACTGACGAAGCATCTCCAGAGCTACGTGTCATTCGACAAAATATTCGTCGTTCTGAACGAACGATCAGAGAAACGTTAGATAGTCTCGTACGTGGCGGAAATGCCAAGTATTTGAGCGATACCATTGTCACGATGCGAAATGAGCGCTATGTGATTCCGGTGAAGCAAGAATATCGTGGCGTGTTTGGCGGGGTCGTGCATGATCAGAGTTCTTCTGGGCAGACATTATTTATTGAACCAAAACAAGTGGTGGATCAGAATAATCGACTGCGCCAACATCAAATCGCTGAGCGTACGGAGATTGAACGAATCTTAGCGGAACTTTCTGCAGAGCTAGCTCCTTATCAACGCGAAATTCTGCACAACGCCTATGTGATCGGGATGATGGACTTCATGAATGCCAAAGCACGTTTTGGGAAAGAATTGCAGGCAATCGTGCCGGCTATCAATACAGATAATCATGTCGTTTTCAAACAAGCACGTCATCCGCTGATCGATCAAGAAAAAGTTGTACCGAATGATATTGCTATTGGTGAAGACTATCAAGCGGTGGTAATTACCGGTCCGAATACTGGTGGGAAAACAATCACCTTGAAGACGCTGGGATTGCTTCAAATCATGGGGCAATCTGGATTGCCGATTTTAGTCGATGAAGAGAGCCAAATGGGCATTTTTCAAGAAATTTTTGCTGATATTGGGGATGAGCAATCCATCGAACAAAGTTTATCTACCTTCTCTTCTCACATGACGACGATCGTCGATGTTCTCAAAAAAGTGGACCATACAAGTTTAGTTTTATTCGATGAACTGGGAGCTGGGACCGATCCGCAAGAAGGCGCGGCGTTAGCGATTGCTATTCTTGATGAACTTGGTGCACGCTCTGCCTATGTGATGGCGACGACTCATTATCCGGAATTGAAAGTGTACGGTTACAATCGTGCCAATACCATCAATGCTTCAATGGAGTTTGATGTCGATACCCTAAGCCCAACATATCGTTTGCTGATCGGTGTGCCTGGTCGCAGTAATGCTTTTGAAATCTCCAAACGTCTGGGCTTGGACATCCAGATCATTGAGCAAGCCAAGCAAATCATGGATGGCGAAAGTCAGGACTTGAATGAGATGATCGCCGACTTAGAAAACCGGCGCAAGATGACCGAAACAGAGTATTTGGAAATGCGGCATTATGTAGAAGAAGCGGAACGGCTGCAAAAAGAATTGAAACAAGCATATAACTTTTTCTTTGAAGAACGCGAAGCAGAACTAGCAAAAGCCCGCAAGAAAGCAAATCAAATCGTTGAAGAAGCAAAAGAGGAATCGGAAAAAATCATTTCGGATATCCGCAACATGCAATTGAGCAGCGGACAGAGCCATGTCAAAGAACATGAGTTGATCGCAGCCCGCACAAAATTGTCTGATCTTCATCAAGAAGAACATTTGCAAAAGAACAAGGTCTTGCAAAAAGCCAAAGCTGCGAAAACACTGAAGGTCGGCGATGAAGTGTTAGTTACTTCCTATGGTCAGCGAGGAACTTTGATCAAAAAGATGGGACAATCACAATGGCAAGTGCAATTGGGAATCTTAAAAATGACGCTGCCTGAATCAGATCTACAGCCGGCAGCACCTGTCAAAGAACCTGTGCAGCGCGTCGTTCATACCGTCCGTTCAGCGGAGTCTTCGCATGTTCCTAATCAGCTGGATCTTCGTGGCAAACGCTATGAAGAGGCATTGAATGAAGTTGATCAGTATCTCGATGCGGCGATTCTTGCTGGTTACCCACAAGTGACGATCGTTCACGGAAAAGGGACGGGGGCATTACGGCAAGGAATTACGGAATATTTGAAAAATCATCGTAGTGTCAAAAGTTTTGAGTTTGCACCGGCAAATCAAGGTGGCAATGGGGCGACCATCGTAAAATTTAAATAATCGTTAAGGCTTCTTACCTTTTGTAAGCAGAGGATTTCAAAAAAGCACGTGAACATGCTATACTTTTTTTAGCAATCAAATGGAGGCGAACAATATGGCAAAAGAAATTACAGATAAAACTTTTTCAGAAGAAACCGATAAAGGCTTAGTCCTTATTGATTTTTGGGCAACATGGTGCGGTCCATGTCGGATGCAAGCACCAATCTTGGAACAATTAGCAAATGAATATGAAGAAGACGAATTAAAAATCGTCAAAATGGATGTGGATGAGAATCCTGAAACGCCAGCTTCATTTGGTATCATGTCGATCCCTACGCTATTGTTGAAAAAAGATGGCCGAGTGGTAGATAAAGCCGTTGGTGTTCATACCAAAGATCAATTGAAAGAAATGGTAGCAAGCCACATGTAAGAAAATTTTATAGTAAGCAGCGATCTTAAGCGATCGCTGCTTTTTTTTGAGTAGTTTTAAGCGAGGATTTATTCTTGCAATGGTATAATGAAAGTGTGAATATGGGGAGCGTTTACTTTCTATGGAGTGCTTTTATTTGAAAAGGGGGATGAAAAATGAAAAAGAATAGAGGATGGGGGTACCGGCTGCTCTGTATCATTTCCTTGGTCAGTGCACCGCTTGTATCTGCAGGTGCGACCTACGCGGAAACAATTGATACAGGAACTTCTTCAGTCAATCAAGTCACCGAATCAACCACCAATACCAGTAGGACGACAACCGAAACGACTGACTCAGCAACTGCGACATCGTCTACAATAGACACGTCAACTTCCGAAGCGAGTACCAACAGTTCGACTGATAGCTTTGGGGAAACAACTACAAGTAGTTCAGAAATAACTGTTTCTTCTACAGAAGAAACGGATACTTCAGAAGCGAATCCAGTCATCACTGTTAAGGAATTAGCCAATTCAAATCGCTATGTCAAAATCAACACTTTCACAGCGACTACAACGGAGTCGCAAGCAATGGATAGTCGTCAGGTTTTATATACCCTCAATCAATTGCAACTAACAGCCACAGGATCAATTACTGAACTTGCGGGTCACGTTTATAAAAGTGTCAAACAGTACCAAGATACAGCGACGAAAAAGAAGTATAGTGAACTACTTGATGAACAGAATCACGTGATTGGTATTGTTGAAGCAGAGTCTGTCACGACAGCAGATGGGGTGTTTCAGTCAGAAAAAAAATATGCTACTGTTCAAAGTGGCAATTATCCTTTATGGGAGTCAATTTTTTTGATAAACAGTTAGGCACGACAAAAACAATCAATCAACAAACGTTTCAAGTAAAAGAAAGTTTCAAACACGGAAACGGCTCGACCTATTATGCTCTGTACACGGATAAGAACCAATTTATTGGTTGGATTAATGCCAAAGGAGCCGCGGATGCCAAATCACCTGGAGGCATATGGCAATCTGAATCAAAATACGCCACGATCATCAGTGGCAACTACACATTATGGCAAAATTTTGATTGGTCAGCCAAAAAAGGAACGACAGCTGCTTTAAATGGAAAGACCGTCAAAGCCACAGGAAAATATCGCCATGTTAATGGTGCAACGTATTATTCGTTGTATGACAATAAGAACAAGTGGTTAGGTTATATCAACGCTGCCGGTGTCAAAACGACATCAAATGCACAGGGAGCTTACCAGGCTTACGGTAAATATGTTACTCTAACAAAGAAAAATTATACAATTTGGGGTAATTTTAACTGGTCGAGCAAAAAGAACACTACCTCTTCATTGTATGGAAAAACTTACCAGGCTAAAGGAAAATATGAACATTGGAACGGATCAACTTACTACTCATTGTCTGATTCTACTGGCAAATGGATCGGCTATTTGAATGCTGAAGCCGCTACTGTGGCTAATAATCAAGGTGGCATATGGCAGAGTGAAAACAAGACGATCCGGATGAAAAGTAAGAACTATACATTGTGGCAAGATTTGAATTTTTCTAAGAAGAAAGCTTCGAGTGGCAATTATATGAACAAAAATATCAAAGTCACCGGAAAATATCAGCATTATAACGGTGCGACCTATTACTCATTGTATTTAAACAATACATGGATCGGCTATATCAATGCTACAGGTGTCACAAATGCTCATGTAATCCATTCGCAGAGCAATATTAGCCGTTATGTGATCGTCAACAATGCCAGCGGGAATTTTCTGAATGCTGCTGATCCTAACAGCAGCAAATTAGGAAAAAAGAGTAATTATAAAGGGTATATGGCGAAAGCAACCAAATTAGCCAAAACGAGTGATGGCAATTATCTGTATCTGGTTTCACCAGCAGGGAAAATCGGGTGGATCAAAGAGAATCAGACGTATAGCGTGAATGATAAATTCTGGATGTACACTACTGGTGGCAAGTACCCCTCGCTAAATGTCAAAAATTTAAACATTCATGTGTCCATCAGTAAGCAGCGAGTTTACATTAAGTCAGGCGACAAAGTCATTTATACCATGCTTTGTTCCACGGGGACAGTTTTTACGCCGACACCGTTAGGTAATTTTAGAATTCAGCAGGAGAAAGGCTCCGCCTTTTCAGGAGCGGCTTATTACCGTTCTTTCAAAGATCATGGTGTCTATCTATTCCATACCGTTCCAACAAGCATTGCTTGGTCAACCAATTCATTTAGTTCGGTGGAAGGCAAAAAACTAGGACAGCGAGCTTCTCATGGCTGTATTCGATTAGCAGTCCCTGATGCTAAATGGTTCTATTACAACATGCCTTACAACACTCCCGTAAAAATCGTTAACTGATTCTAGCTGCTGCATCCTTTGAATAAGGATGCAGCAGTTTTTTTGTAGCGAAAAGAGTTGTTGATTTGTACTTCACTAATTAGAGTTGAAAGTTTTTATCTTCTGAATAGAGATCAAGACCTTTTTGATATTTTACTTTTTGATATTTTGATAGAAGTTAGATTTGTAAAGTGGGGCAATTGACTAAAAACTGCCCTTTGAAAGCTGTGTCGCCCGTTTGGGAAAAGGATTTCTCTTTTGAATGACTGACATGTTCGTTCGAAGATTGATAGGGAGCATCAATCTCGAATCCCTAGTTGCTAACTAAGGTAAGTATAAAGCGGTCAACTAAGTGTAAATAGTTCTGAAATACGCCGATAGATAATCAGAAAACTACCCAAATCCGGGAGAAAATTGCTTACAAAAAGAGATTGACACTTATTATATCATTCGATAATATATCAATAAGTGATATAGTTTCCTAGGATGGGGGAAAACACATGGATGAACCATTGACCGATTCAACTTATTTGATTTTGTTAGCTTTATTAAAGCCAAAACATGGCTATGTGATCATGAAGCAAATCAATGAATTAAGCCAAGGTACCTATGAAATCGGTCCGGCAACAATGTATACTATATTGAAAAAATTGACCAAAAATGAAATGATCAGTTTAGAAGAGACGACAGATCGTAAAAAAATCTATCAGATCACAGCCAAAGGAAAAACGGCTTTAGAAAAGGACATTCAGCGACGAAAACATTTCTTTGAGATTGGTGAACAGATTATGGGTGAGTTGGGGGGACTGGCAGATGAGCAAACGTAAGACAAAATATTTGTATTCATTAGGTGTTGCCTATTATCCAGAAAAAGAAATGATGCGGCTGCAAGAGCAAGCAGCAAAAGGTTGGCAGTTTGTGCATATGAATCAGTTCGGTTTTTTGAAGTTTATTCAAAGCCAACCACAAGAGAAGAAGTTTGCTGTCGATTTTTTTCAAGGAGACAAATCTGATGTTGATGAATACTTGGCAATGTATGAAGCCGGCGGATGGGAGTATATTAGTTCCTACAAAAACCGTTACTACTATTTTCAGGCTCCTTTAGAGACACCAGCTATTTTTAGTGATCAGCAAAGCTATCAAGAACGAATCGATAGTGAGGCACGCTATCTTATGAAACGTTCTTTTGGCATAACAGGTGTTGGCTTGGTTATTCTGCTTTTGATTTATCTCCTCGCTCGCTGGCTAGTACTTACCTATAATGAGATACTAGGTTTCTCATATGGTGTTGCAGTTGGGCTGATTTGTGCGCCTCTTATCATCGGTGTGGTGTCATTTCTCATGCGTCGCTTGTACAAGAACCGCGCCTCTTTTTACAAAGAACCAGAGAAACTAGCTAAGCGGCAACACGTGTTACGGGATACGCTGCTCTTTATGGGAGTCGGCGCATTAATTGGAGGAATTATCGGCTTTTTAGCCGGTTATTTATACTAACTTAAAAGACAAGGAAGGTGAAATTGTGTTAGAAGCAAAGAATTTAGTGAAAACATTTGGGGACTATCGGGCAGTGGATCAATTGTCCTTTCAAATCAACGATGGCGAGATCATGGGGTTGATCGGTCAAAATGGTGCTGGTAAAACCACGACATTCCGATTGATTCTAGATTTCTTACGGGCTGAACAAGGAGAAGTACTATGGAATGGCCATCAAATCACAGAAAAGGAATACAATTTGATTGGTTATTTGCCAGAAGAACGGGGACTTTACCCTAAAGTAACCATCCAAGATCAACTGATTTATTTTGCACGCTTGCGTGGAAAAAAGAAAGAAGAAATTGAACCTAAGATCGACGAATGGATGGAAAAATTTCAAGTAAAAGGGAAAAAGACAGATAAAGTTAAATCATTATCGAAGGGGAATCAGCAAAAAGTCCAATTGATCGCAACATTGATTCATGAACCTAAATTAGTCATTTTGGATGAACCATTTAGCGGATTGGACCCTGTCAATGCTGAGTTGCTGAAAGATGGCATTATTGAACTAAAAGAAAAAGGGTCTTGTGTCATTTTTTCTAGTCATAACATGGATAATGTTGAGAAAATCTGCGATCATTTGATCATGCTAAGAGATGGTCAAACGGTTCTCAACGGAAAAGTTCATGAGATCCGTGAATCGTTTGGGCGGACAAAAGTCTTCTTGGAATCTTCATTGTCAAAAGAAACCATCCTAGCAGTTGAAGGTGTCGAAAAAGTTCTTCATAAAGAAGATGGGAGTTATGACATTACATTATCGCATCCTGAAGTCGGTCGCACATTGTTTGATTTGGCCACAGCTGATGGCTATATCCCGATGTTTAACCAACAACCGCCGACATTAGAAGAAATCTTTAAGAGAAAGGCGGGAAAAGACAATGAGTAAATTTTGGGTGATCGCGCTCGATGTGTTTAAGAAAAACGTGAAATCGATCTCATTTTTGATCATGATATTGATTCCATTTATTGCATTGGGCATTATTTATGTGGTAGGAATTTTTACCGATGGAATGAACAGTGTCGATAAAATTGCTGTTTATGCGAATGAACCAGCTATTGCACAAACAATCGCAGCTCAGAAAAATGAAGACTATCAATTTGAAGTGGTGGATTCTGAAGAAGCTGGAAAAAAACAATTAGCGAATGAAAAGGTCGATGCATTCTTGATCGTTACTTCAGAGGCCGACAGTATCAAAGGTGAATTATTGAGTGAATCTTCTATGGGACAAACCACAGAGTTGACGGTTCAGCAATTATTGTCTGGATTGCAAGCCTCGGGACGGGCCGCAGCACTCGGATTAAATCAGGAGCAAGTGGCTAGTTTAAGTGAGCCAGCAAACTTCAGTAAACAAAAAGTTTCTTTCACCGAAGATGGCAAAATGGAGCTTGGGGAAGACAATAGTTCGATCCAATACATTGTGAGTTATGTCGGAACAATTATTTTATTCATGTTTATTTTGACTTACGCTCAAATCATTGCCCAAGAGATTGCTTCCGAAAAAGGGACCCGGATCATGGAAGTTATTTTGTCCAGTACGAGAGCACAGGTTCACTTTTATGCCAAATTAACCGGTGTAATTATGGTCGCATTAGCTCAGTTATTGGCTTACGCCGGTATCTTTGCTATCAGTTATTATTGGATCAAAGACATTTCAATGGTCAAAGATGTATTAGCCAATTTCTCAATTGATGGATTATTCGGACCATTCTTGATTTACTCGGTCATCTTTGTCCTATTAGGAATTTTGATTTACTCTGTCCTGTCTGCTTTGTGCGGTTCATTAGTCAATAAAGCAGAGGACACTGCCAAGGCGATCATTCCTGTCACTTACCTTTCTTTAGCCGGTTATATGTTAGGTTTGATTCTAGGCGGTACAGATCCTAACAATATCATTTTGCGGGTCACTTCTTATATCCCGTTTTTATCTTCATTTATCATGCCAGTCCGATTGGCTAACGACACAGTAGGTATCGGAGGCGCGGCAGTCTCTGTAGCCATCTTAGCAGTAAGTACATTGGCATTGATGCTGATCTCAGCAAGAATGTATAAGTCAAACGTACTGATTTATAACGATAACGGCATTTTGGCTTCATTGAAACAATCTTTCGTTTTGATGAAGAATGAAAAATGACCAGCCAACAAATTCTCCGATTAGTTAGGCTTCAATAAATAAACCGATGAAAAGCTTGTGCTTTCTGATTACCAAATGGTATCCAGAAAACCCTCTGCTTTTCATCGGTTTTTTTCTACGTAGAATTGGGTAAAGTAGCTTTAATGAGTCAAGACCGCCAATTGATCAAGCTAGTATCCAATCAGCCTTTAATTACTAACTATTAAAGCTAAACGAGTCATTTAAACTACTAGTTTCAAATATAACCAAGTCTTTTTTCAATCAGGCATTGCCTCTGCTAGCGAAATCTTTGTTGGCATAATGTCAAAACTGATGAAGTAGTCGAAAATTTGCTGTTCTGAAGCAATCTCTTGTGCGGTTAATTCAGGATGCCATTGGATCCCTAAAATCGGCGCCGCAAAGGCAGAAGTTTCAATGGCTTCTACGATACCGTCAGGGGCCGTTGCGATCACTTGGAAATCTTTTGCAACATCTTTAATGGCTTGATGGTGAAACGAATTCACTTGATAGGTGGTTCCTAATAATTTTCCTAAACGACTGTCAGCAACGATCTCAACGGCATGAGTAGGAAAGCGAAAGGGTGTCGGTGCTTGCACATGCTTGATGGTTGGTTGCTCGACCAATGACAAGTCTTGATAGAGGTTGCCGCCGAAAGCAACATTCAATAGCTGCATGCCACGACAGACACCAAAAATTGGTTTTTCTTGTGCGACAGCTTCTTTGATCAACGCCAATTCAAATGCGTCTCGTTCAGGATGTGTACCTTGGATCAGTGGATGCATCTCTTCGCCATAATAGCGAGGAGTCACATCATGCCCCCCTGCCAAAAGTAATTTATCAATCTGGGCAACATATTGGGCGGCATTTTCGGGAGCTCCCATGGGTAAAATAAGGGGAAGGCCAGAGGCTTGTTGAATCTGTGTCACAAAATTTCTCGGGGTATATGTAATCCAATGGGCTTCCCCATCAATCATCGTTCGTTCGTTGCCAGCAATTCCAATCACTGGTTTCATAAGCATTCTCCTTCCAGCTGTTTTGACAGCAGTAATGAATAAAAAACTGTGACAAAAGGAAAACAAAGGAAGCTATCCGAACTGACTTTTTCCACGAAATTGCGAGGACCTACTAGAGAGTAGATGCAATTTCGTTATCGTTCGGATGCTCCATTTGTTGCTGCACTTAAGTCACAGTACTTTTTTATTTTTCGCGAATCACTTCTATTTTGTAGCCATCTGGGTCTTTCACGAAATAGTAAGAAGGAGAAGTACCAGGCAAGCCTTTTAAGTCAGTAACATCAAAACCAGCTGCTTTATGCTGCTCGTGAAGTTTCTCTAAATCATCGGTACTGATCGCGATATGACCATAGCCGTCACCTAGATCATAGCCGGGATGATCATAGTTATAAGTTAATTCTAATTCATAATCATCTCCTGGTAATGTCAAGTAAACCAACGTAAATTTGTTTTCTGGAAAATCACGACGGCGCGATTCTTCAAAACCGAATGCTTCTTGATAAAATGCAAGTGATGCTTCAAGATCTTTCACTCGCACACAAGTATGTGCCATTTTCATTTGTCATTCATCCTTTCAATTGTGGTAAGCCTATAATAACATAACCCGATTTTTTGTGGTAAGAAAAGTGCACCCCGTCAAGTTGCAGCTTGTCGCCAGTGGCTTCCTAAGGTAGAATGGAAAGAAAGAGATGATGGAGGGAAACATGGGGAACAAGGAGAAAGTGTTTGGGCAAAAAGAGCCGGGGGCTGACTATATTTCACGATTCGGTGCCTATGTCGTGATTCCGAATGAACACCAACAAGTGATTTTGGTCCAAGCGCCAAATGGCGCCTTTTTTTTACCAGGAGGGGAGATTGAACCCGGTGAATCGAAGGAACAAACGATCAAACGGGAATTGGTCGAAGAAGTAGGATTTGCAGGAAAGATCGCCAGTTATTTAGGGGAGGCGGTTGATTATTTTTACTCGCGACATCGAGAAACGTATTACCATCATCCGGCTTATTTTTATTTGATGACCGATTGGCAAAAAATAGGTGAGCCAACAGAACAACACAACCAACTTTCGTGGCATACACCAGAAGAAGCCATTCATTTATTGAAACGCGGCAGTCATGCCTGGGCAGTGAAACAATGGGTAAATCAAAAAGACAACGATCATGCATAAAGGCAGTGATCGTTGTCTTTTTTACTCTTTTATTTTAGTTCATTTAACACATAGTCATTGATAACTTTAGCTACACCATCTTCTTCATTGGAAGCAGTGATGACGTCGGCCGCTTGTTTGACGTTTTCTGTTGCATTAGCCATTGCAACGCCAAGACCCGCATATTCGACCATCGTTAGATCATTTTCGTTATCACCAATCGCCATGACTTCTGCTTGTGAGATACCTAGTTCCTCAGCTAGCTTCTGAACCGCAGCCCCTTTATGAGCTTTCTTATTCAAGACTTCTAAGAAAAATGGCGCACTTTTGACGATATTGAAACGCTCAGTCAATGAAGTTGGCAATTGTGGAATAATAGCATCGATCAATTCAGGCTCATCGATCATCATCATTTTGATGATATTCAGATCCGCAGTCATTTCTTCCGGTGTACGATATTTCAAAGGCATATTGACCAAAAAGGCTTCATAGACGGTATAAGGACTGATGTCTCGATTCGCTGTGTACATCGTATCTTGGGTTTCCACATGCAAATGAACCCCTAATTTACGGGCAGTCATTTCTACTTCTAAGTATTCTTCATGCGTCAATCCGAATTCAGAAACGATTTCTTTTGTTTTAGTCTTCTGTACGAGAGAACCATTATATGTGATTACGTAGTCCGTTTCTGAAAACAAGTCTAGTTCACTTAATAAATCTTGGACACCTGTTAAGGGGCGGCCAGTACATAAGACGATTCGAACACCCTGTGCCTCCGCAGCTTTTAGTGCTTGGTACACTCCAGGTGTGATTTTTCGATCATTGTTCAGTAACGTGCCATCGATATCGATAGCAATCAGTTTGATGCTCATAACTTCCTCCTAGTTGTTCGTATTGATCAAGGCACCATTGCGAATATGTTTCGCAAACTCTTGATACGTATCCCAAAATAAATCATAGTGATTTTGTAGTGCGGGGTCAATCATTTCTTTTGGGAAATAAAAGCGCTGGTCTCCTTGTGTTTGCCCAGCAAGTGCAGCTACTAGTTGACTAGCCTTGGATAATTCCACTAGGGAGCCGTCTTTTTCTTGCAGTTCGATTTGTGTCCGATGCATGCCGGAAGTTGGGCGATAAAAGTCATAAGGTAAATCGAAACTAGAATTGATTGCTGTGTAATAGTCGGGGTTAAAACCGACTTTTTCGACAAGAGATTGCAGTTCATGAATCAATGGCAATTGAGTGTCTTCTTCAAAACGTGCAGACTTCAGCGGTTTGCGGTTCAAGAATCGTTTGGCTAAGTCACTAAGAATCGGATCATTTTCTTCCGTCCACTGAGTGAAGTACGTATTCAAGACGCCATCGTCTAGTTTTAGGTATTCTTCCAAAGTAAAGTGCTGTTTAAGAAAGGGCAGCAAAAGCTGGGAATGCGATTGGAAAAGTTCTTCATGCTCTTGATACAATTCGGCAGCGCGATTTAGTAAATGTGCCAAGATAACTTCCATTCCCCGAGAACTGGCATGGAAATAGACTTGGACATACATTTGATAGCGGCTGACAATATAATCTTCTACCGCATGCATGCCACTCATAGAAAATGCGATCCCGCCAGCATAGGGACGAATGACTCGCAGAATACGTGTCAAATCAAATGTGCCGTATTCCGTTCCCGTGAAGTATGCATCCCGCAGTAAATAATCCATGCGATCCGCATCGATCTGACTGGAAATCATTTGCACCACTTGTGGGTTTGGGTATGTCTTAGTAATAACACTGGCCACTTTTTCAGGAAAACCTTCTTCCACACGATTGAGGATTTGATAGACTTCTGTTTCTGGAGAAGTAATGATCGCTACAGTGATGGCTTCGTGATCGGTATGAAAAATATGTTCAAAAGTGTGAGAATAAGGGCCATGGCCAACATCATGCAACAAAGCAGCACAAAGCGTGACCAATCGTTCCTGGTCATCCCAGCCATCAGACCCAACTTTTTCAACTGGGAAATTTCGTTGAAACAAATCACAGATGCGGCGGCTAATTTCGTAGACTCCTAACGAATGTGAGAAGCGACTATGTTCAGCACCATGAAAAGTAAACGAAGAAGTTCCTAGTTGTTTGATCCTTCGCAGGCGCTGTACTTCTTTCGAATTGATCAAGTCCAAGATCACTTGATGCTGCACATGCACATAGTTGTGTACAGGATCACGGAATACTTTTTCAATAGCAAGTGTTTGATACTTATATGGGATGCTCATTGTGAACTCTCCTTTATCGGTTGATTTCGTTGATACATACTGGTCATACGAGCCTCTAGTAATGCCGCTTGATCATTTTTTTCAACCCATTCGGATGCAGTCACAGGGCTGAGAGAGGACTTAGTTAGCCGCATCAAGGCCTCTTGCAGTCGTGAGGCAGCTTCTGATACAGAGAAAGAACGCTGAAGCACATCTTGGAGTGTTGTCATACTGGTAGGTTCAACGGCGGGATAGCCATTAGTACCAAACTGCTCTTTCAAGCTTCTCTGATAAAACGTTCTTACTACTTCTCCTCGATAGTGTTGGTCGCCGTTGACACTAAGGTACATCATGACTGCAATTCCTGCTTTGATCCTGCGCTGGGCAGTCCCTGCGATTTTCTTTCCGTCCATACTCAAGTCAAAAGTACCGGGACAATAAGAGTTTGGGATTTCATAGGCAGCAATTTCTTTTTCGGGAAATGCTTCTCGCATCAAGTCGACCATTCGCTGATAAGCCGCATCTGTAGTAGCAGCTAACGTTTTTGGGAAAATCCACGATACATTCAGAACACCGGCATCGTTGATGACCCCAAGCCCGCCTGAGTTGCGGATGATTGGTTGAAAGCCAGCAGTCGTCAAAGCGGATATTCCTTCGGTGAAATAAGGCACTCGGGTATCTTTCATTCCTAAAATCATAGTATCAGGCAACTGCCAAAAGTGTAAAAATTCCTGATGATGAACGCCTGCATATTCACTCAGTACATCGGTCAATGCAAACGGTAAAAAACGATTCTCGGTAGTTTGGGGATCAAATGGCAACATTTGATCAATCATTTCAATGGTCACGGTAGGCTTAGATTCTCCTTCAATAATAAGATCTCCTACTATTATATATGAAGATCATGAAAAAACTTAATCAAAAAGCTAAGAAAACGTTCTATAGTGGATGTTTTAGCTGAAATGATTGACAAAAGAGGGGAAAAAAGGAAAAATGGAACTGAAATCTGCTAAGGAGGCACACTATCATGAGGGAATTGTCACAAGGAATTCCGATTTCGATCCATTTAACGACAAAGGTCGAACAAGCGGGAGAAACACAAGATTTTTTGTTTGATTTACAAGGACAGGCGGTCAAAATCGGCGATACGCTGTATCTGAGATACAAAGAGATTCAGCCAGAAGGAGCCGAAGTACCAGTGACGATGAAAATTATGCCAGATGGCGTGATCCAACTGATTCGCTCGGGAGAAATGCGAACACGCTTGAAATTCGCTTACAAAGAGCGTTTAGAAACAAGTTATCAAACGCCTTACGGCACGATGCATTTCCATACATATACAAGTCACTTACATGTGAGTCTGAAAGATCGTCCTTATTCAGGTAAAGTCGATGTCCATTATGATTTATTTATGATGGAAGACAAAGTGGGAGAATACAAACTTTCTTTGGAGTTTACTGCTTAAATAAATGCAAATTTTGAAAGAATAAATTGCAATTTGTCTCACATTTTTGTATGATTAGGAGTAGACTGTGAAAGGACGTGTCCCGTTTGGAAATTAATGTATTTGAAGGTGTAAATAAAAACGAATTGTCAATGATCGAAGTTGCCCATGCGATTTTAGAGCAACGCGGTGACGTGATGGATTTTTCTGATTTGGTCAACCAAATCCAAAACTATCTAGAAACTTCGGACAGCGAGATTCGTGATTCTTTGGCGCAGTTTTATACAGACTTGAATATCGATGGCAGTTTTATTTCTTTGGGAGACAATCGCTGGGGATTGCGTTCATGGTATGCGATCGACTCAATCGATGAAGAAGTCAACCACGGAATCGATGATGAAGATGAAGATACACCGCGTCGTCGCAAACGTAAGAAAGTGAATGCCTTTATTAGTGACGATGAAGACGCGATCGATTATAACGATGATGACCCAGAGGATACTGATTTGTCTGATGACGATGAAGAGGATCTTTTTGACGATGATGACGATGAGGATGAAGAAATCTCCGCATATAACTCAGATCTGCAAGAAATTGGTGCAGACAATAACGATGATGACGAAGAGGAACTACCAGGGAACATTGAAGAAGATCTAACGATCATCGATGATGATGAAGAAGACGAATTTGATGACGAGGAAGAAGAGGAATAGGCCTCTTCTTTTTTGTGTTTAGCAAAGGCAACAGCGTATGGAGGATGGCAAGAGCTCAATCAAAATAAAAAAAACGGAAGTGCTGTCAGCACTTCCGTGGTTTTTTGAATTATCCCTTGAGATAAAGTATACTATAAATGAAATGAAAAACGCGCCTTGAGGGAATCGAACCCCCGTCTCAAGAACCGGAATCTTACGTGATATCCACTACACTAAAGGCGCGAAGCACAAATAACAGTTTAACCAATTTTCTCAGAAAAAACAAGAGGTAAAATGATGAAATTTCAACAACAATTTTCGCAACAACAAAAACAGACACAAAAGTTGGCGATGACGCAGAAATTACAGCAGTCGATCCAAGTGCTGCAATTTTCATCAGATGAACTGCTTGCTTTCGTAGATAATCAGGCATTAGAGAATCCCCTGATCGATTTAACGGACCATGAATATCCGACGAGTTATACTCAAGGCAGTGGGACATCTGAGCAATTCAATGAATATTTGAATCAGATCCCAAATAGAGGAAGTTCGCTCTTTGAGTATTTGATCGATCAAATCCATTTAAATTACCGAGATACCTTTCTACGCACCGTCGTGTTATTTCTAGTGGAATATATTGATTTGAATGGATTTTTGACCATTGATTTGGTGAAGGCTGGTCAAATGATCGGAGCTTCAGAGATTCAGATGCTCGATGCCTTGACACTGATTCAGCAGTTGGATCCAGCGGGTGTCGGCGCACGAGATCTACGAGAATGCCTCATGCTTCAAACTGAACGGGACGATGCTGCGCCAGAACTCGCCTATATCGTTCTTGAAGAATGGTTCACGGAATTAGCAGAGCGCAAGTGGGACAAAATAGCGAAAAATCTAGCAGTTTCGCTTTCAGAAATTCAGAAGGTGTTTGACTATATCCAAACGTTGACCCCAACACCAGGGGCGGCCTTTGGGTCTACAGATGGTTTGTATATCATCCCAGATTTGCGAGTTACGATTATTGAAGGCCAGCCAGTGGTTACCTCTAATCGACGAGCAATGCCGGAAGTCCGTTTCCAACAACACTATTTTGATCAATTAAAACAAAGTGGCGATGCTGAGGTAAAGAAATATTTAGACAACAAAGCCCAAGAATTTGAATGGCTAAAAAAGACTCTCCAGCAGCGAGGAGATACCATCTATCGAGTGGGAGAAGCGATTGTTCATCATCAGCAAGCCTTTTTTTTACAAGCTGACCGACCATTGAAGCCATTGATCCTCAAAGAAATCGCTGACGAATTAGGTATTCACGAATCGACAGTCAGTCGTGCCGTCAATGGGAAATATTTGGAGACAGAATTTGGTGTTTTTGAACTGAAGTCCTTCTTTGGTCAAAAAGTGTCCACCCAAAGTGGAGAGGATGTCACCACGGAGGCAATCAAGCGGCGTTTGGCAGCTTTGATCAACGAAGAGAATAAGCAGAAGCCGCTTTCTGATCAAAAATTGGCTGATTTGTTAAAAGCGGAAGAAGTGGAAATTTCTCGCCGGACTGTTGCCAAGTATCGTGAGGCTCTTAATATTCCTGGATCATCTAAACGAAAGCGGTTTGATTGATTTTTCGATACAGTTCTTGTTCTGGTCCAGCTATTGAAGAAAGATTCAACAAGAATGCCGGCAAAAAGTCCAATGACCCCACCTCTTTTACATAAGAAGACAGGTAAGCAATTTGGGTTTCATATAATCGTAGCAAAGGTAGGGCTACTTGTGATAAATAGCTCTGCCCGCTTTTCATAGGCGGTCGCTGATCCTTTTGCTCGAGTTTTTCTTTGTTGATTTCTTTTACTAGTTTGAAAGCTATTTTTGGCTGTGATAAGAATCCGCTTTACGGTTAAAAAAGTTTGGAGAATCATTTTTTATAATTGAAATAGTTGCATGAGGCGTCCAGAAGTGCTACTATTATTGGTGTAAGAGATGAATTAAATTTTTTTTGGAATAGATGGGTCATTTTAAGTCATTGTAGGACAAAAAAAGTCCAACGGGAGGATGCAAAATGCTCGATGAATTGAAATTGATTGAGGCAATCACCCCGGATATCCTCGCGGTGCTTCAAGAACGTTACCGTATTTTACGGACTATCTATTGGATGCAACCAGTAGGGCGGCGGACATTGTCTGAAAGCTTAGCAATGACGGAACGTGTGTTGAGGTCTGAAACGGATATCCTCAAAAAACTTAAATTGATTGATTCGTCTAAAAGCGGAATGCAATTAACGGCCTATGGCGAAGAAATCTATACAAAAATCGGCAGTTTGATGGATCAATTGTTTGGCATGCATCAAACAGAGAAGCGGTTATCCGAGTACTTCGGGATTGATCGTTGCTTGATTGCCAGCGGTGATGGGGACCGTCAACCGAAAGTGATTGCTGAATTCGGTCAGCTGCTTAATGAGTCGTTAGACTTATTGCTGCCAGATGGTGAGAATACGATCGCTGTGATGGGCGGTACGACAATGGCAAAAGTTGCCGAAGAACTAGGCAATCTTGAAACTGGCAAACGCCATAACTTGTTTGTCCCAGCCAGAGGAGGCATCGGAGAAGCAGTCAATGTTCAGGCAAATTCAGTCGGATCAGTGATGGCGATGCGTACCAATGGTAATTATCGTTCCCTATTTGTACCGGAACAATTAAGCACTAACACCTATGAATTTTTGTTGAAAGAACCAGCAATCCTTGATGTCTTAAACTTGATAAGTCAAGCAAATTGTGTTATTCATAGTATTGGACGAGCATTGCATATGGCAGCTCGAAGAAAGATGTCAGAAAAAGAGATCCTGATGCTGAAACAAAAGAATGCAGTAGCGGAATCCTTCGGTTATTTCTTTAATGAAGCAGGCGAGGTCGTTTATAAGATTCCTCGTATCGGACTGCAGTTGAAGGACTTGCAGAACGTGCCGATCATTTTCGCAATCGCAGGCGGTAAATCAAAAGCCAAAGCGATCAATGCATACATGAAAAATGCACCAAAACAAACATGGCTCATCACAGATGAAGCCTGTGCCAATGAGATTTTAAAAGGGGCAACCCTTTAAAATAAATATTTTTATGATTTTCATAAGGAGGAAATCTTAAATGACAGTTAAAGTAGGTATTAATGGATTTGGACGTATCGGACGCTTAGCATTTCGTCGTATCCAAGAAGTAGAAGGAATCGAAGTTGTGGCTATCAACGACTTAACAGACGCTAAAATGTTAGCACACTTGTTAAAATATGATACAACACAAGGACGTTTCAACGGTACAGTTGAAGTTCATGAAGGATCATTCAACGTGAACGGAAACGAAATCAAAGTTCTAGCAAACCGCAACCCTGAAGAATTGCCTTGGGGCGAATTAGGTGTTGAAATCGTGCTAGAATGTACTGGATTCTTCACTTCTAAATCAGCTGCTGAAAAACATTTAACAGCTGGTGCAAAACGTGTAGTTATCTCAGCTCCTGGCGGAAACGATGTACCAACAATCGTTTACAACACAAACCACGAAACTTTAACAGGTGATGAAACAGTAATTTCTGGTGCTTCATGTACAACTAACTGTTTAGCTCCTATGGCTAAAACATTGAATGACAAATTTGGTGTGATCGAAGGCTTGATGACTACGATCCATGCTTACACAGGTGACCAAATGACTCTAGACGGACCACACCCTAAAGGTGACTTCCGCCGTGCGCGTGCTGCTGCAGCAAACATCGTTCCTAACTCAACTGGTGCTGCTAAAGCTATTGGCTTGGTAATTCCTGAATTGAACGGTAAATTAGACGGAGCTGCTCAACGTGTTCCTGTTGCAACTGGTTCATTAACTGAATTAGTTACAGTTCTTGACAAAGAAGTAACTGTTGACGAAGTAAACGCAGCAATGAAAGAAGCTTCAAACGAATCTTACGGTTACAACACAGACGAAATCGTTTCTTCTGATATCGTTGGTATGACTTACGGTTCACTATTTGATGCAACTCAAACAAAAGTTATGACTGTTGGCGACAAACAATTAGTTAAAACTGTTGCTTGGTATGATAACGAAATGTCATACACTGCACAATTAGTACGTACTTTAGAATACTTCGCTAAATTATAAGATTTGCGTCGTACATTCATTTAAACCATCGCAAGAGAAAGCGGGGAAGCAGCGCGCTTCTCCGCTTTTTTTAACAATTACATTAGGAGGAATCTGTTCATGGCTAAAATGACAGTTCAAGATATCGATTTAAAAGATAAAAAAGTTCTTGTGCGTGTGGATTTCAATGTTCCATTGAAAGACGGTGTGATCGGTGACGACACTCGTATCAAAGCAGCACTTCCAACAATTAATTACGTGATCGAAAATGGCGGAAAAGCAATTCTTTTCTCTCACTTAGGTCGTGTCAAAGAAGAAGCAGATAAAGAAGGCAAATCTTTAGCACCAGTAGCAAAACGTCTAGGCGAATTGTTAGGCAAAGAAGTGACTTTCGTTCCTGAAACACGTGGGGAAAAATTGGAAGCAGCAATCAACAACATGAAAGACGGCGATGTTGTTGTTTTCGAAAATACTCGTTTTGAAGATGTTGACGGCAAAAAAGAAAGCAAAAACGATCCAGAGCTTGGTAAATATTGGGCTTCATTAGGGGATGTTTTTGTCAATGATGCATTTGGTACAGCTCACCGTGCCCATGCTTCAAACGTCGGAATCGCTTCTACAGGAATCCCAACAGTTGCTGGATTCTTAATGGAAAAAGAAATCAAATTTATTGGTGAAGCAGTCGAAGAACCAAAACGTCCAATGGTAGCGATTCTTGGTGGTGCGAAAGTATCTGACAAAATCGGTGTCATTGAAAACTTGATTCCTAAAGCAGACAAGATCTTGATCGGTGGCGGAATGACTTATACATTCTACAAAGCAAAAGGAATGGAAATTGGTAACTCTCTTGTTGAAGCGGATAAAGTTGAGTTGGCAAAAGAATTGATCGAAAAAGCTGGCGATAAACTTGTTTTACCAGTTGACTCAATCACAGCTGCTGAATTTTCAAATGATGTTCCAACAGAAGAACATACTGGTGATGTTCCTGAAGGTCAAATGGGCTTAGATATCGGACCTGAAACAATTGCATTGTTCGCTGAAACATTAAAAGGTGCAAAAACAGTTGTTTGGAACGGACCAATGGGTGTGTTCGAAATGTCAAACTTTGCTAATGGTACCATCGGTGTTTGTGAAGCAATCGCAAACCTTGAAGAT
>NZ_JBDGBK010000027.1:0-38662 GCF_040910045.1 Enterococcus sp. RTP21361st1_A6_RTP21361_211029
TTTTGAGTTGAAACGAAGAAAAAGTGTTAGTAGAAAATCGCCTTCGATTTTCCACCAACACAAAATATTATAGAACCATAATTCATAAATGAACAAGCGGTATTCTGATGTAGAGTACCGCTTTTTTTACGTTCAAAAGCGCTAAATAACCTACCAATAATAAAAAAAATCTAGTAGAAAACCTTCCTACGTGGACTCCCTCTGTCTGATAAAGAAACAGAAGAGATTAAAGAATCGCAAAAGAAACTAAGATTCTGGCGCCAACCCTTTTCATTTTAGAAAAAAAAAGCTATTATAATAAAATTGAATACAACAGAAAAGAGGAAGACCATGAAAAAGAAATTACCGTTTTTTGCATTGATTGTTTTTTTTATCACAATATTATCCGCTTGCGGCAGTGAAAAAGAAACTGTTCAATTAAGAGACGAACCATATTTTCAAGAAGAATTTTTATTAGGCACGTATACACGCATCAGAATTTACGATGAAGGCAAAGAATCTGCGATGAAACCAGCGTTTGCCCGCATCAAAGAATTGGGAGACAAGATTACGATCAACCAAGCAGGATCAGAAGTTGACGAGATCAATGCCCATGCTGGAATCAAACCAGTCAAAGTTTCTGATGATATTTATTTTCTATTGAAGGATGCCTATGACTATAGCAAAAAATCTAATGGCGGGTTCAATATGGCTATCGGTGCGATCACCCAATTGTGGCGGATTGGATTTGATGATGCTCGCAAACCGGAACAATCGGAAATTGATGAAGCACTAAAACATATCGATTATCGGAAAGTTGAGTTCAATGATGATGAGAAGACCGTCTATTTAAAAGACAAAGATATGATCATTGACTTAGGAGCGATCGCTAAAGGATATATCACGGATGAAGTAGTCAAAGTATTGAAGGAACAAGGGGTTACCTCGGCAATCGTTGACTTAGGCGGCAATGTCTATGTGTTAGGACATAGCAATCGTGGTGAAGACGAACCTTGGAATGTGGGGATCCAAGATCCCAACGAAGCCCGCGGTTCCATTATTGGCAGTATCAAAGAAACCAACAAAACGGTGGTCACTTCAGGAATCTATGAACGCTATTTGAAAGTCGACGGCAAAACCTATCACCATATCTTTGATTCAGAAACAGGGTATCCGTATGACAATGACATTGCCAGTGTATCTGTGATCACAGATAAATCGATCGATGGCGATGGTTTGACGACGGTGGTTTTTGATAAAGGGATCAAAGCTGGTTTAGAATATATCGAGCAGCACACCGACAAAGGAACAGATGCGATCTTCATCACGAAAGAAGGGATCGTCTATGTTACGGATGGAATCAAAGATACCTTTAAGCTGTCTGAAGAATCAGGTTACACGATGGGCGATCGTGCCGATTTAAAATAAGAGGAGGGATCTTGTGTCTCTTGCAGTATTTTTAGAAGTTGTTGAGATTCGGACTAAGGTTGCAAGTATTTTTCCGTTTATTATGGGAATCTTGTTTTCTCTCGTATACTTCCATGAATTCCATCCATTGAACACCATTATATTTTTTGTAGGGATGATCTTGTTTGATTTAACGACAACATCGATCAATAACTACATGGATTTCAAAAAAGCAAAGTCTAAGGTTTATAAGTATGAACAAAATGTGATCGGTCGGGAAAAGATTCCCGAAACCCTTGTACGGAACATGATTTTTGGCATGTTGGCGCTGACGTTGTTGATCGGTCTTTATCTGACTTGGATGACAGGCTGGCTTTTATTGCTGATGGGATTAGTCGTATGCTTTATCGGGGTGTTTTATACCTTTGGGCCGGTTCCCTTATCTCGGATGCCATTGGGGGAAGTCTTTAGTGGAGTGACGATGGGATTAGGTATTTTTGCCATCACCATCTATCTGAACACTGTCACACAAAAAGTTTTTTATTTAGACATTGATTTTGCGACCGGAACCTTCGGATTAGTGGGTCATCTGTGGGCGGTATGTGCCATTGTATTAGCATCCTTGCCCCTTGTATTTACGATTGCCAATATTATGTTGGCAAATAACTTGCGTGATTTAGAAACAGATATTGAGAACCACCGGTACACATTGGTTTATTACATTGGTCGGACCAACGGCATTCATCTTTTCCAAGGATTGATGCTGGCATCCTACGGTGCGATTTTGATCGGATTTTTGTTTGGTCTTTATCAGTGGCCGATCTTACTCGTCTTTCTAACCTTACCGAAGATTCGCCAAAACTTGAAAGAGCATCAAGCAAGTTTGCCGCACCCAAGAAGCTTTGGTTATTCAATCAAAAACATGATTTTATTTAACAGTAGCTATGCTCTAGGCCTAATTTTATGCCTGATCTGGCAAATGCTCGTTCACTAAATAGCAAGACAAAAACCCGTCAGACAAAGAATGGCTGCATCGTAAGAGCAGTCTTTCTTGATCTGACGGGTCTTTGTTTGGTTTTTTGAAAAAAATGCTGCTAAGAATATTTCTCCAGACTGATTTCACCAGAAGAAAGGACTTTGACATCATCTGTTGTCCGAACCACTAATTCACCAGTAGCAGTGATGGACTCTGCGACTCCTTCATAGCGGATGCCTTGTTGTGTGAAGCAAACGGTTTTACCAAGAACAAATGATTTCTGACGATAAATAGTTAGATAATCATCAGCCGGTAATTGATCCAACAAGTCAAAGAAGCGTGTCCATACTGCTGCGATCAAGCGCGCACGATTGACAGGAGCTTCCCCAGTTGGAAAGAGAGAGGTTGCCCTTTGCTGGATATCTTCTGGGAAAGCTGTCTGAGGGATCGCAAAGTTGATGCCTATGCCGATGACGATCGAAGCGATGCGGCCACTTTCAAAGTCACTAGTGGCTTCAGATAAAATACCGCAGACTTTTTTTCCTTCTAAGTAAATATCGTTGACCCACTTGATTTGTGTTTCTTTGCCGGTCAACTCATCGATTGCTTGTGCCACAGCTACCGCTGCCAATAATGTGTATTGAGGCAACTCGCTGAAGGTATGATTTGGCTTCAGCAATAAGCTCATATAGATTCCTTTTCCTTTGGGTGAAAAGAAAGGACGATTGAATCGACCATGCCCGCCTACCTGTGTTTCTGCTAAAAATAGAGCCGGAGTCGAAAGTTCAGATAAAGCAGCTAGCTTTGCTTCTTTCATCGTGGTCTCAACTTGGTCAGCGATCTGGATCGTTGCTACCATCGGCAGTGCTTCCTGTAACGTGCGTTGTTCGTAACGATCTGCTGATAAATAGCGATAGCCGCTGGCTGAATGTTCAAAGCGGTAGCCTTTTTTCTCTAATTCTTTAATCGCTTTCCAGACGGCAGTCCGTGATATGTCCAATTTTTGGGCAATTTTTTCTCCGGATAAAACGGAGGTTTCTTGTTGCAACAATGCCAAAATCTTTTCTCTAGTTGTCATAGTTGCTCCTTTCAAAATGTTTCACGTGTAACGCTCATGCTTTTTTTGCTAGCATAGCAAGAAAACAAGAAAATGCAAAGAAATTTCTCGTCATTTTTTCTAATTTTAGAGAATCCTTTCTTAAAGAAAACTTAGAATTTGCATGCATCGGAAAAGCGTTGCAACTTTCAATGAAAGCTTGACATCAATGTGCTTCATCTGTATAATAAGGAGTTGCAAAAACTATCTGAAAGAAAAAAGCAGAAACGAAATATTGTCCGTTTCGGCTTGGGAATAAGGAAACAAAAGTAGAAAATGCCCATTGCATCTGTTCTATTTTTGGTTTTTTTTTGCCTAAAAGCCGCAAAAAATGCTTTCTGTAATATATATTTAATATTTGTTACAGTTTTGTAAATAATCGGATAGCCTTTTTGAAAGACTTTATGAAGAGGTGAAGAGCTTGGCTGGACACGTAGTAAAATACGGAAAGCACCGCGAACGTAGAAGTTTCGCACGGATCAGTGAAGTATTAGAATTACCGAATTTGATTGAAATTCAAACCGACTCTTACCAATGGTTCTTAGATGAGGGCCTAAGAGAAATGTTTGAAGATATTTTGCCAATCGAAGGATTTAACGGCAATTTGTCCCTAGAATTTGTAGACTATGAATTGAAAGAACCTAAGTATACAGTGGAAGAAGCTCGTGCACATGATGCCAACTATTCGGCACCTTTGCATGTCACATTGCGTTTAACAAACCGTGAAACTGGCGAAATCAAGTCACAAGAAGTCTTCTTTGGCGATTTTCCATTAATGACGGAACAAGGTACGTTTATCATCAATGGGGCAGAGCGGGTCATCGTTTCTCAGTTAGTCCGTTCACCAGGTGTTTATTTCCATGGGAAAGTCGATAAGAACGGAAAAGAAGGATTCGGCTCAACTGTGATCCCTAACCGCGGTGCGTGGTTAGAAATGGAGACAGATGCGAAAGACATCTCTTATGTACGTATTGACCGTACTCGGAAGATTCCTTTGACTGTGTTAGTGCGTGCCTTAGGGTTTGGTTCAGATGACACGATCTTTGAAATTTTTGGAGACAGTGATTCGTTACGCAACACAATCGAAAAAGACTTGCACAAAAATGCAAGCGACTCTCGGACAGAAGAAGGACTGAAAGATGTTTACGAACGTCTGCGTCCAGGCGAACCCAAAACGGCTGACAGCTCACGCAGCTTGTTGAATGCTCGCTTCTTCGATCCAAAACGCTATGACTTAGCAAATGTTGGTCGTTACAAAGTAAACAAAAAATTAGACTTGAAAACACGTCTATTGAATTTGACATTAGCAGAAACATTGGTTGATCCTGAAACTGGCGAAATCATCGTCGAAAAAGGAACTGTGTTGACTCACCAAGTGATGGAAACATTAGGTGCCTTTATCGATAATGGTTTAAATAGTGTTACTTACTACCCATCAGAAGACGGTGTTGTTACAGAACCAATGACTGTTCAAGTCATCAAAGTCTTTTCACCAAAAGATCCAGAACAAGAAGTGAATGTTATCGGTAATGGCTATCCAGATACGACCGTTCGTACAGTACGTCCAGCGGATATCATTGCTTCTATGAGCTACTTCTTCAATTTAATGGAAGGTATCGGCAATGTTGATGATATCGACCACTTAGGAAACCGCCGCATTCGTTCAGTTGGGGAATTATTGCAAAATCAATTCCGAATCGGACTTGCTCGGATGGAACGTGTCGTTCGTGAACGGATGTCAATCCAAGACACAGAAACATTGACACCGCAACAATTGATCAATATTCGTCCTGTTGTAGCAAGTATCAAAGAATTCTTTGGTTCTTCTCAGTTGTCACAGTTCATGGACCAGACCAACCCATTGGGTGAGTTGACCCATAAACGTCGTTTATCAGCCTTAGGACCTGGTGGTTTGACGCGTGACCGTGCTGGATATGAAGTACGGGACGTTCACTATTCCCACTATGGCCGGATGTGTCCGATCGAAACGCCTGAAGGACCGAACATCGGGTTGATCAATAGCTTGGCGTCTTATGCCAAAGTCAATAAATATGGCTTTATCGAAACCCCTTATCGTCGTGTTGATCGGGAGACTGGCCGTGTGACAGATCAAATCGACTATCTGACTGCAGATATCGAAGACCATTACGTCGTTGCCCAAGCAAACAGTTTGCTGAATGAAGACGGTACATTCGTGAATGATGTTGTTATGGCTCGTGCGACTTCTGAAAACTTAGAAGTGTCGATCGACAAAGTGGACTACATGGACGTTTCACCTAAACAAGTAGTCGCAGTCGCAACAGCTTGTATCCCATTCTTGGAAAACGATGACTCCAACCGTGCCTTGATGGGTGCCAACATGCAGCGGCAAGCAGTTCCATTGATCAACCCTAAATCACCATGGGTTGGTACTGGTATGGAATACAAATCAGCCCATGACTCAGGTGCTGCATTATTGTGTAAACAAGATGGAATCGTCGAATATGTGGATGCTGCTGAAATTCGCGTTCGTCGCGACAATGGCGCATTAGATGTTTATTCGGTAACGAAATTCCGTCGTTCTAACTCAGGAACAAGTTACAACCAACGCCCACTTGTAGCCCTTGGCGAAAAAGTAGAAAAAGGCGACATCCTTGCAGATGGCCCATCCATGGAAAATGGTGAAATGGCATTAGGACAAAACGTTCTAGTCGCATTCATGACTTGGGAAGGGTACAACTATGAAGATGCCATCATCATGAGCCGCCGTTTGGTGAAAGATGATGTCTACACTTCTGTGCATATTGAAGAATATGAATCAGAAGCTCGTGATACAAAATTAGGACCTGAAGAAATCACTCGTGAAATCCCGAATGTCGGGGAAGACGCATTGAAAGATCTAGACGAAATGGGTATCATCCGCATTGGTGCGGAAGTCAAAGATGGCGATCTGTTGGTTGGTAAAGTAACGCCTAAAGGGGTAACGGAACTATCTGCAGAAGAACGCTTGCTTCATGCAATCTTTGGTGAAAAAGCCCGCGAAGTCCGCGATACTTCTCTGCGCGTACCTCACGGTGGTGGTGGAATCGTCCATGATGTGAAAATCTTTACCCGCGAAGCTGGCGATGAATTGTCACCAGGTGTCAATATGCTCGTTCGCGTGTATATCGTTCAAAAACGGAAAATCCATGAAGGGGATAAAATGGCCGGCCGTCACGGAAACAAAGGGGTCGTTTCTCGCATTATGCCAGAAGAAGACATGCCTTTCTTACCAGACGGTACACCAGTTGATATCATGTTGAACCCATTAGGGGTGCCTTCACGGATGAACATTGGACAAGTATTGGAATTACACTTAGGAATGGCTGCCCGCCAATTAGGAATCCACGTTGCTACACCAGTCTTTGATGGTGCCAGCGATGAAGATGTCTGGGCAACAGTTGCAGAAGCCGGCATGGCTAGCGACGCCAAAACCGTTTTGTATGATGGCCGTACTGGAGAACCATTTGATGGTCGAATCTCCGTAGGTGTCATGTATATGATCAAATTGGCCCACATGGTCGATGATAAATTACATGCCCGCTCAATTGGACCATACTCATTGGTTACGCAACAACCATTGGGTGGTAAAGCACAATTTGGTGGACAACGTTTCGGGGAAATGGAAGTTTGGGCACTGGAAGCATACGGTGCTGCTTATACCTTGCAAGAGATCTTGACGTACAAGTCAGATGACGTTGTTGGTCGTGTGAAGACATACGAAGCGATCGTTAAAGGGGAACCAATTCCAAAACCAGGCGTACCAGAATCATTCCGCGTATTAGTCAAAGAATTGCAATCACTTGGTTTAGACATGCGTGTCTTAGACATTGATGATGCAGAGATTGAATTGCGTGATATGGATGATGACGATGATGACTTGATCACCGTGGACGCCTTAACAAAATTTGCCGAACAACAAAATGCTCGTGAAATTGAGCAACAAGCACAAACAGAAGCTAAAAATGCCGCCGATGATTTGAACCAACAAATCGAGACAGCAGAAGATCGCTTGCAATAATAGAAACGAGGGGACACCCGTCAAAATCAGACGGAGGTCTCAACCTCGTGTTCTATCGGATATGTCCATGAAATGAAATGGAGGGAACCTTTTTTGATCGATGTAAATAAATTCGAAAGTATGCAAATCGGTTTGGCTTCTCCTGAAAAAATCAGAAGCTGGTCTTACGGTGAAGTAAAAAAACCTGAAACCATTAACTATCGTACGTTGAAACCTGAACGCGAAGGGTTGTTTGACGAGCGTATTTTCGGCCCAACCAAAGACTGGGAATGTGCCTGCGGAAAATACAAACGAATTCGTTATAAAGGAATCGTTTGTGACCGTTGCGGTGTTGAAGTCACTCGCTCAAAAGTTCGTCGTGAACGGATGGGTCACATTGAATTAGCGGCACCTGTATCACATATTTGGTACTTCAAAGGCATTCCTTCACGGATGGGTCTAGTGTTAGACATGAGCCCACGTGCCTTGGAAGAAATCATTTATTTTGCTTCTTATGTCGTGATCGAGCCAGGAAACACTAGTCTTGAGAAGAAACAATTATTGACTGAACGGGAATACCGTGAAAAACGTGACCAATACGGTCAAGAATTTTCAGCAGCGATGGGTGCTGAAGCCATCAAACAATTGTTGGATGGTGTGGATCTAGACGGCGAAGTGGCCGAACTAAAAGAAGAATTGAAAAATGCGACCGGACAAAAACGGACACGTGCGATCCGTCGTTTGGATATCTTAGAAGCTTTCCGTGCTTCAGGAAACAAACCAAGCTGGATGGTCATGGATGTTATTCCAGTTATCCCGCCTGATTTGCGCCCAATGGTCCAATTAGAAGGTGGCCGTTTCGCAACAAGTGACTTGAACGATCTTTATCGCCGTGTAATCAACCGGAACAACCGCTTGAAACGTCTATTAGACTTAAATGCACCGAATATTATTGTTCAAAATGAAAAACGGATGCTCCAAGAAGCAGTGGATGCCTTGATCGATAATGGTCGTCGCGGTCGTCCAGTTGCAGGACCAGGTAACCGTCCATTGAAATCTCTTTCTCATATGTTGAAAGGGAAACAAGGTCGTTTCCGTCAAAACTTGCTAGGTAAACGTGTTGACTATTCTGGTCGTTCCGTTATCGTCGTTGGTCCATTCCTAAAAATGTATCAATGTGGATTGCCAAAAGAAATGGCGATCGAATTGTTCAAACCATTTGTGATGCGTGAATTGGTTTCTCGTGAAATCGCGTCAAACATCAAAAATGCGAAACGTAAAATCGAACGCCAAGAAGATGAAGTTTGGGATGTCCTAGAAGACGTCATCAAAGAACACCCTGTTCTTTTGAACCGGGCACCTACGTTGCACAGACTTGGAATTCAAGCATTTGAACCTGTATTGGTTGAAGGCCGTGCGATTCGTTTGCACCCACTAGTCTGTGAAGCCTACAACGCCGATTTCGATGGAGACCAAATGGCTGTCCACGTGCCATTGAATGAAGAAGCGCAAGCCGAAGCACGGATGTTGATGTTAGCAGCACAAAACATCTTGAATCCGAAAGACGGTAAGCCAGTTGTAACACCATCTCAAGATATGGTCCTAGGGAACTACTACTTGACGATGGAAGAAGAAGGCCGCGAAGGGGAAGGCATGATCTTCCGCGACATGGACGAAGCAGTAACAGCTTGGCGCAATGGTTACGTGCATTTACACACCCGTATTGCGATCAATCCAAACACATTAGGGGACAAACCATTTACTGCAGAACAAAAAGAACGCTTGATGGTAACGACTGTTGGGAAAGTGATCTTCAACTCGATCATGCCAACAGAATTCCCTTACTTGAATGAACCAACAGATTTCAACTTGACAGTCCAAACACCAGATAAGTACTTTGTCGAAGCTGGAACAGATATTCCTGCTTTCATCAAAGAACAAGAACTAGTCGGACCATTCAAGAAGAAAAACTTAGGAAATATTATTTCTGAAGTCTTCAAACGTTTCCGCATCACTGAAACATCACGGATGCTTGACCGCATGAAAGACTTAGGGTATAGCCATTCTACAATGGCCGGTATCACTGTAGGTATTGCAGATATCATGAACTTGCATGAAAAACATGACATCATCGAAAATGCCCACAAACAAGTTGAAACGATCACGAAACAATTCCGTCGTGGTTTGATCACTGATGATGAACGTTATGAACGCGTAATCGGTGTCTGGAATGCCGCGAAAGATGAGATCCAATTGAAACTGATGGAATCATTGGAAGCGAAAAACCCAATCTTCATGATGTCTGATTCTGGAGCCCGTGGTAACATCTCCAACTTTACTCAGCTTGCTGGGATGCGTGGATTGATGGCTGCGCCGAATGGACAAATCATGGAATTACCGATCATTTCAAACTTCCGTGAAGGACTTTCTGTCTTAGAAATGTTTATCTCTACTCACGGGGCTCGTAAAGGAATGACCGATACCGCCTTGAAGACAGCCGATTCTGGTTACTTGACTCGTCGTTTGGTTGACGTGGCGCAAGATGTCATCATTCGTGAAGAAGATTGCGGAACCGACCGTGGCTTAGATATTCAAGCCATTCGTGAAGGTAACGAAATCATCGAATCATTGGAAGAACGCTTGATTGGACGTTACACACGTAAATCAGCGATCCATCCAGAGACTGGTGCAGTCATTGTCGGACCAGATCAATTGATCACTGAAGACCTTGCCAAAGAAATCGTTGACGCAGGAATCGAAACTGTTTCGATCCGTTCCGTCTTTACATGTAATACAAAACATGGTGTATGTAAACATTGTTATGGTCGTAACTTGGCAACTGGTTCAGAAGTTGAAGTTGGTGAAGCAGTTGGTACGATCGCTGCCCAATCAATCGGTGAACCAGGTACTCAGTTGACCATGCGTACATTCCATACCGGTGGGGTAGCCGGTGATGATATCACTCAAGGTCTGCCTCGTGTCCAAGAAATCTTTGAAGCCCGTAATCCGAAAGGTCAAGCGGTCATCACTGAAGTTACCGGTGAAGTAATCGATATCTCTGAAGATGCGTCTACTCGTACGAAAGAAGTGACGATCAAAGGGGAAACTGATACTCGGACCTATACTGTACCATTTACCGCACGTATGAAAGTGGTCGAAGGAGACTTTATCCATCGTGGTGCACCATTGACAGAAGGATCAATCGATCCAAAACAATTGCTGCAAGTACGTGACGTCTTGTCTGTTGAAAACTATCTATTGCGTGAAGTACAACGCGTTTACCGTATGCAAGGGGTAGAAATCGGCGACAAACATATCGAAGTAATGGTTCGTCAAATGTTGCGTAAAGTTCGTGTCATGGATCCAGGTGATTCAGACATCTTGCCAGGAACATTGATGGATATTGCTGACTTTAAAGACCGCAACTACAACACATTAGTTGCCGGCGGGGTTCCTGCTACCAGCCGCCCAGTCTTACTTGGTATCACAAAAGCATCCTTGGAAACAAACAGCTTCTTATCTGCTGCATCCTTCCAAGAAACAACGCGCGTGTTGACAGATGCTGCGATCCGCGGGAAGAAAGATCCATTACTAGGATTGAAGGAAAATGTTATCATCGGTAAGATTATTCCTGCAGGTACTGGTATGGCTCGCTACCGTGAAATGGAACCAAAAGAAGTCACTGTTGCGAGTGAAAATGTCTATAGTATTTCCGACATTGAAGCGCAAATGGCTGCAGAAGATGCATTGAACAACCAAAACTAAACAAAAGCCCGCTGTTTCGCTAATGAAACAGCGGGCTTTTTTGTTAAAGGAAACGCACGATGACTAATGCTAAACTCAAACAAGGAACAAAGGGCAGCATTCGTAATTGGTTTCTGACAAACAGCATATGCAATGAAAAAAACAAGAGCCCGCAGCAGCTAGCGATAATCAACAGCCACAGGAGTTGGTAAGTAGACAGCCAAGGCGCCCAACCACCAATCAAGAATAAGTCACCATCTCCCAGCTGTTCTTGCCAAACGAAAAAGAATAATGGCAGAAGCAGCAGGAAGTTCTGCCAATGAAAAGGCTGTGCGTTCATGAGATTGGTAAAAGCCAATAAAAACAAAGAAGGATAGAGAATCTCTCCCTTGACACTATAATCGTAGAGATCTGTCAAAGTGAGGAGGTAAGCACTGTTCAACCAGACCAACGCCAGCCAACACTCCCCTACGGATGGTTGTAGGAAAGCAAGCCAGATCAGCCAAGCATAAACGCTTTTTGCCAATAAACTAGCAGCAGTGCAATCCAATAAAACTTGAGCATGCTTGATAAAAGGAAAAAATGGCTGTTGGGCCACGGAATAGAAAATAGGAGGTTTTCTATGAAAATCATCAAAATATTCGCTTGGATCATCCTGCCAGTAAATGGTTTGAATAAACGCATATACCGCTGCACCTAAAATATATCCCCACATCAGATACACTGTCTCCTCCTCCTTTGCCTCATAAAGAAATACGTGAAAAGCTGAGAAATTTTCTCAAGTAGTAGGTTTTGGTGTACTTTTTTTTAGATTCATACTATGCTTGAAATAGAGAATTTAAAGGAGGAATCGTAATGAAATTTGAACAAACAAAAGAAGTGTTGAATCAACTCGTTGCTGACTTAAGTCAAATGGCAATGGTCGTTCACCAAACACACTGGTACATGCGAGGACCTGGCTTTTTAACTTTACATCCAATGATGGATGATTTTATGGATGACTTGAATGATCAATTAGATGTGATCTCTGAACGCTTGATCACATTAGATGGCTCACCATACTCAACATTACGGGAAATGGCAGACAATACACAAATCCCTGATGAAATCGGCAACTGGGACCGTACGATCCCAGAACGTTTAGCTACACTTGTTGAAGGTTATCGTTATCTAGCTGACTTATACCAAAAAGGGATTGAAGTCAGTGGTGAAGAAGGCGATGATCCAACACAAGATATCTTTATCGGCTTCAAAACAGATACTGAAAAACGTATCTGGATGATCCAAGCGCACCTAGGTGAAGCGCCTCAAATCGATCCAGCAAAATCACTTGTGCGTCATTGATTCAGTGAGCATAAAAAAGATTTCTGATCAAACTGTATAAATAGAGTGGAAACCGGAACAGAAGTGTGACTTCTGTTCCGGTTTTTTTCTTTTGCTAAAGAACCTGTCCTTCAGATAGTTCGGTTAAATGAACGATTTTACGCTAAATCTGTCCTTTATTAATGATCAGGGCTTCTTTCGATTTCCAATTTTTTATTCCAAAGTCCACTACTACAGGGTTGTTTTGCTAAAAAATACCTTTTTAAAAGCGATAGAAAACGCTTTCGTATCAAGTGGATTGTGTCTGTCATCCAAAAAAGGAGATTTTTTTCGTTTGTTCAAACATATGAATATTTTCCCATTCGATTTAAATTATAGGTGAGGTGAGGAGAAATGATGAAAAAAATGAGTGTTACACAGAGAATCTATCAAACCGGTGCATTAGCAATTGTCCGCACGGAATCCTTTGAACGAGCGTGTGAAATTGCTGATGGGTGTATCGCCGGTGGTGTACCAGTGATGGAAATGAGTTATACATTGAATAGTGCTGGCGACATCATAAAAAAATTGACAGAAAAATATGGGGATCAATTATGTGTGGGTGCAGGGACAGTTTTTGATAGCGAAACAGCCAGACATGCAATACTGCATGGTGCACAGTTTATTATTGCACCGAATTATTCAAAAGAGGTTGCAAAGATATGTAACCGATACCAAATACCTTATGCACCGGGCTGTACTTCCTTTACAGAGGCTGTCGATTCATTGAGTGCGGGAGCTGCTTTCATCAAAGCCTTTCCAATCTCGGATTTTTATGGTTCTAAACTAGTAACTGTCTTTAAAACACCGATTCCAGATATGCCAATTTTAGCTAGTGGCGGGATCAATCTTGAGAACATAGAAACATGGCTACAACGTGGCGTTGATGTCTGTGGTATCGGGAGCCTATTGACAAAAGGAACGGTGGCAGAAATTACGACCAATGCGGAAGCGATTCATACTGTCGTCCAAAAATACCGTAAGTAGTTTTGGAAAAAAGAGTGGGTAAAGGAAATTTAACAAGCAACAATTAGAAACCGCTTACTAAGTAATAGGAAAGAAAAGGGGAAAATATATGAGTATTGCACTGACAAGAGTAGATTTTAGACTAATTCATGGACAGGTGATCACTCGCTGGCTAAAGCAATGTGATATCAACGAAATCGTGACAGTAGATACAGCACTAAGCAAAGATGAGTTTATGCAAGATGTTTTTAAAATGGCTGCACCTAAAGGGGTTCGGATTCGGATTCTTTCTGTCGAAGAAGCTGTCGCAGCGCAAGAAAATGGCGAATTTGAGAGAAATCGTATTTTGGTTTTACTAAAAAGTGTTCAAGAATTGACCAATGCGATCAACGCCGGTTTGGCATTACCCGAAATTCAAATTGGCGGCTTAGGTGGGGGCCCTGGTAGAAAGGCAGTCAATAATGCCATTACGCTTGATCGCAAAGATGCCGATCAATTATTAGCGATTGAGTCTAAAGGAATCAATGTCTATTTTCAAACGACACCAGATTACCCTTCAGAAACACTTCAAAATGCAGTAAAAAAATTAGCATAAAGAGTAAGGAGTGAAAACATGGTTATTCAATCAGCTTTAGTCGGTTTAATTTATTGGTTAGCAATGGGTCGTGCGAGTTACTTCGTTTCTTTTGCCTTTAGAAAACCGGTAGTTTTAGGTGTTTTTATTGGTCTCGTATATGGGGATGTTCAAGCTGGACTATTATATGGAGCAACGATTCAGTTGATGTACATGGGTGGGATCGAGGCTGGTGGGAATATTCCAAGCGATCAAGCTTTAGCAGCATGTATCGCTATTCCAGCAGCCTTAGCTAGTGGTCTAGAGGCTAGCGCAGCAGTTGCTTTAGCAGTACCATTCGGTGTACTTGGTGTATTGATCAACAATGTTCGTCGTACGATCAACTCATTTTATAATACGCGTGCTGATGCGTTAGTTGAAGCGAATAAATATGATCAATTGTCTTTATTCTCTTTCGTGATTCCTTGGTTAACGAACGGTGTTCTATACTTTACACCGGTATTTATCGCAACCTTATTTGGCACAAATGTCATTCAGGCATTCTTAAATGTTATTCCGGAATGGTTAATGAATGGATTAGCCAATGCAGGAGGAATGTTGCCGGCATTAGGATTTGCATTGACTCTGGTCGTGATGGGTAAAAAACAATATTTACCATTTTTCGTTTTAGGGTTCTTTATGTATGCAGTTCTAGGATTCTCAATGTTGACAGGGGCAGTCTTTGCTGTATGTATTGCAATGATTAGTTCATTATTCAAACAAAATTCTGATGAGGGGGAATTTGCATGAGTGCAGAAATGACAGTTGCTACTGAAAAAAAGGTTACGAAATTGGATTTGTTAAAAGCATGGTGGAAATGGACATTAGCTGTCGAGGTTCCGGTTAGCTTTGACCGAATGCAGGCTTTAGCTTTCAGCTATTCATTAAATAAGACACTTCAAAAAATTTATAAAGATGACCCAGAAGAATTACAAGCAGCGATGAAACGACATGTACAAATGTTTAATACGAATTGTGATTGGGGAAGTATTATTCATGGAATCGTCATTTCTTTAGAAGAACAGCGGGCTAATGGAAATGAAGAGATTACACCTGAAGTCATCGAGTCGTTAAAAATTGGTTTAATGGGACCTTTAGCAGGGATTGGTGATAGCGTCGACCAAGGTATCGTAGCTACAATACCACTCGCGATTTTTGTACCTATGGCTTTGAACGGATCAATTCTAGCAGCATTTATCCCAGGAGTTATCTACATCGCATGGAGTTTTGGCTGGTCATGGTTTTTGATTAATAAAGGATACACTCTAGGAAAGAGTTCTGTATTAAATATTTTGAATTCTGGATCAATCAAAAAAGTCATCGACATTGCGAGTATTGTTGGTCTCTTTATGATTGGGTGTCTGTCTGCGGCGTATGTCAATTTTTCGACGATTCTTGAATTTAGCAATGAAACAGGGACAACCTCGGTTCAAGAAATTATTGACGGTATGCTACCGAGCTTTCTGCCTTTCTGTTTAGTTATGGCAATGTATTTTTATATCATGAAAAAAGGACCCAAATACCTGCAGATCATTATTGCGACGATGCTCTTTGCAATCGCGCTAACCTTTTTTGGTATTTTGTAAGGAAGATTGGAGAAAACGCAAATGAAGATAGTCATTACACCTCGCGGTTTTGCAAATTATGGGGAAAAGGAATTGGACAAACTGCGTTCTCACGGATTTCAAGTGAGTTATAACAACACTGGTCAAGCTTATTCACCTGAAAAATTTCTTGAATTATCAAAGGATGCGGATGGGATTATTGTTGGTGTCGATCTTATTGATCAGGCATTTATCGATCAGTGCCCACAGTTAAAAGTGATTTGCAAATTCGGTGTCGGAACCGACAACATCGATGTTGCTTACGCGGAATCGAAAGGAATTTATGTTGGACGAACCATTGGCTCTAATTCTATCGCTGTCGCAGAACATGTTATGGCGTTAATTTACAGTGAATCAAAAAATATTTATGAAACGGTTCGTGAAGTCAAAGAAGGAGAATGGCAGAAACCTACCGGCAGAGAATTATATGGAAAAACAATTGGTATCATTGGATTTGGTGCGATTGGGAAACAGTTAGCACGACAAGCACAGGGTGTTGGGATGCATGTTCGGATTTATGACGTTTATGATGTGCCGGTTGAAGAGCTGAAACAGTATGATGCAGAGCAACTAGCATTGGAAACATTGCTGCAGGAATCGGATTACGTCTCCCTACATTTACCTTTAACGGAAAAAACTAAAAATCTAATCTCAACTGCTGAATTAAACAGAATGAAAGATAATGCTTGTTTAATCAATACTGCACGAGGAGGCATTGTTGACGAGGAGGCGTTATCTAAAGCTTTAGCTGGGAAAGTCATTCGCAGTGCTTGTTTCGATGTATTTAGTTCAGAGCCGCCGAAATCTGAGGACCCATTGCTTGCGAGGGAAAACTTCTATCTAACACCCCATACAGGTGCCAGAACGATTGAATCCGAAGCCAGAACTTGCGAAATTTCAACGGATATTGTTTTGAGTAAATTGCTAAACTATGAAGGAGAGAGAAAATGACTAAATTGAATCTAGTCGTGGCAACTCACGGATCATTTGGCGCAGAATTGATTCGTTCGGCTGAAATGATCGTAGGAAAGACGGTGAATGTCTATAGCCTATCACTGCTTCTCGATAAATCTTTTGAAAACTTTTTGGCAGAAGCCAATGAATTATTTGAAACCATTAGTGGGCCAACGATTGCTTTAGTTGATCTATTTGGAGGAACACCCTCCAATGTACTGACGGCGTTGACCAAAAAATACCAGCATAAAGTGGTGACTGGTGTAAACTTGCCAATGTTTATTGATTTATATATGAAAGGCACAACTGCCGAGACGATTGATCTGGATGCGTTTGTTGAGAGTTGTTTTACGGTTGCAAAAGAAAGTGTTGTTTTAACAAATGAACAGTTGTTGAGTGAAGGAGACTAAAAGATGTTTGAAGGAATAATTACCCCAATTGTCACCCCTTTTCATAGAGATACAGCTGAAACCATCAATTATGAGGCAATGGAAAACTTGGTGGATCATCTGATTGAAAAAGGTGTGTCTGGAATATTCCCCTTAGGAAGTAACGGGGAGTTTCATGTGTTAAATTCAGAAGAAAAAATGGCTTTTTCAAAAGCGGTCATTGATCATGTGGCAAAACGAGTACCTGTTTATATTGGAACTGGCGCATGTTCTACAAAAGAAACGATCGAACTATCACAAAAAGCGGAGTCACTGGGAGCCGATGCTTTATCTGTCATAACGCCTTATTTTATAACCCCATCTGATGAAGAAATTTTGCAGCATTATCAAAAGGTAGCGAACAGTGTACAGATCCCAATCATTCTATACAATATTCCTAAAAATACTGGATGTAATATTTCGAAAGAAGTTTTGAGAGAGTTGACAAAATTACCCAATGTTTTAGGAATCAAGGATAGCAGCGGAGACTTGAACAACTTAAAGGACTACCTAGAAGTAACTGAGGGCACAAAGGTTAACGTGTTGGTTGGATCTGACTCGAAAATTTTAGCCGGCTATAAACTAGGCGCATCTGGGGCAATTGCTGGTACAAGCAATTTAATCACGGAAACGATCGTGAGCTTGGATCAGGCAATCAGAGGGAATAACTGGGAATCAGCGGAGAAATTACAAAATGACATTGAAGAATTACGTGGTGCACTAAAATTAGGAACAGTACCTTCAATATTAAAAAGAGCAATTGAATTGGCTGCGATTGCCGAAGTAGGTCCCGCTCGACGACCAGTGAAAGAAACAACAGCATCCGATGACAGGAAAATTTTGTCTATGCTAAAGTATTACAATTTAATTGATTAAGTGTGAGGATTCTTTAAAAATTTGTTGATAAGAAATGTTATGTTTATGCTGGATCCGTATTTTTTAGCTTGAGGTGAATATAATGAATTTGGAGCAAATTTTTAAAGAATTTATTTTTGTTGTACAAGAAAACCCCAAATATACGATTGGCCTTATAGATAATTATGGAAAAGTTATTTCCAGTAGCGATAAAAGAAAAAATGGTACTTTGATCGACCTAAGTCAACAAGGTAAAGACGACCACTTCTATAAAATTGCTGTTGAAGAGAAAGACTATGGTTATTTATGGGTAAATGGACAGGATGATAGTTTAAGTATTGTGGCAAATTTGCTGTCAGAGTCGCTTAAAACAAGAATTATTTATGAAATGAATCAAGAAGCTGCTAGACAAAGTTTAAGTTTGGAAGAACAATTGATCAAAGCACTGATTGCCAAGAGGAATTTTAGCATTGACGAAGTTCTGCGTCTTGTTCAAGAACTGCACATTGATGGAACAAAGCCAAGAGTAGCAATCCGTATAGTCAAAGGAACAGCTTTTGATGTGCAAGAAGTGACAAACTTAAAGTACAAAATCAATGAAGATGAGACTATTTACTCATTGATGGCAGATAATGAGATAATTATGTTTAAAGTCATTCCAAAAAATTTGATGGAGCTGACGGTCAAAGACTATCTCAACAGTTTTATTCGCGATCTGCAAGAATGGGGATTAAGTGACTGCTATTTTTATGTAGGCAGTGTGCAAAATAAGTTGCGGCTATTCCAGTCAAGCTATCAACATACATATTGGCTGAAGAGAAATTTTGCAATGGAAGGACAAAAGATTTACCATTTTTGGGACTACGTCCTTAATTACCTAGCAAATCGAGTTCCTCACCAAGAAGTAACGAATCTGTTTGATTATTTTAATGGAGGAATCAACAAAATTGATACTGCTGAACTGATCAGTATTGCAAGACATTTATACACTAATGATTATAATCTGACACAGACAGCAGAAAGTTTGTTTTTACACAAAAATACTCTAGTGTATAAAATCAAACGATTTGAGGAACTATTTCATATCGATATTCGTGGGAGTTTTCAAGGTAAGATCCAGTTTTATTTACTAGCTAACTATTTAAGTGATAATGACAAGCGTGAGCAGGCAGGTGAGATCTATGAGTAAGAAAGTGAAATTAGTCAGAGTGGACAAACGGTTGTTGCATGCAACAGTGGCATTGAATTGGAACAACTTCATTAATGCTAGTTATATCGCGATTGTAGATCCTACTCATAAAGATGATCCTTTCCTGGAGAAAGTTTTGCAGCTTAGCTTTTCTAATAAAAGTAAAGTTAGTATCTTCTCAGTCGATCAATTATTGGAATTTTTAGCACAGGACACGGAAGAAAAATGCAATGTAATGATTATTTTCAAAAATATTTGTGCGATAAGAGAGGCTGTGAATAAGGGGTTTTCTTCAAAAGAAGTGCAACTTCCTTATCCAGCAAGTCGAATTCTCTTGAAGAAAATCGATGAATATTTCACTCAGGAAGAAATGACAGCTATACGAGAAATCCAAGAAAAAGGCGTCAAGTTTTTCTTCCAAACGACACCTATGGATACAAAAGATTATTCGGTTTTCAATAAATAGAAATCAGGTGAAAGAATGGGATTGAGTTATGATCAGTGTGTACTAGATGAATTGGCTTTAGCGATGGACAAAATCGATGGAGGATCTTTAGAAGCTGCGAAAGAGACGATTCTCCAAACAGAAGCTGACGGAGGGCGCGTCCATGTAACGGGGATCGGAAAACCCTCTTATGTTGCGGGATATATTGCTTCATTGCTTTCATCCACCGGTACGCCAAGCTATTTTTTAGATGGAACGGAAGCGGTCCATGGATCAAGTGGTCAAGTAAAAGCTGGTGATGTAGTGATCGCTATTTCTAACAGTGGGGAAACCAAAGAACTACTCTATACAGTTGAGACACTTAAGAATAATGGTGCAAAAATTATCGGCGTCTCCAAAAGAAGTGACTCTACGCTCAGTCATTTATCGGATGTTTCCCTATGCGCGGCAGTTCATAAAGAAGGGGATCTATTGAACAAGCCGCCTCGCTTATCGGTTTTGGTACAAATTATTGTTTTACAAAAGCTATCGCTACTCTTGCAAGAAGCTCGAAAGTTAACCCCAGAAATGTATGTGCAATGGCATCCAGGGGGAGCGATTGGCGAGTCGCTAATACAGCAGGAAAATTGCTAAAGGATACGAATTTTGATTAGATGATTTTTGATTAAGATAGGTAACAATCAAAAGGTTAGTTGTTCTTAATCCAACAGGTACTTGTATAGGAAAACGATAACAAGTTTTTCACTATCAGAATTTATAAAGCACAGGCTTTCGTATTTCTGATAGACATAAAAAAGGCTTTGACAGAAGCCCTTCAGCAAACAGAATAATCAAACGATGAGATTGTCTCTGCAGTTAGCAGAACCGATTCGCAAATAGGTAATGGATCACACCATTCATTTATCATCGTTGAGATTATTTTGGTTAGCTAGTTCTTCTGCAGCCTTTTTTTTATGCCAATGCCAAGGATTGCTTGGCGGCTTCGATCTGTTGTTTGACTTGGTCAAATCCGGTACCGCCGTAAGAATGCCGGTTCTTGACTGCCGTATAAGAGTCCAGTTTATCGTAAATGTCAGCTTCGATCACTGGCTGGACTGCTTGATACTCTTCTAGTGGGATATCCTGTAGATAAATGCCTTTACTGAGGCACTCACTCACCAATTTACCAACGATTTCATGGGCTTGTCGGAAAGGAATTCCTTTACCTGCTAAATAATCCGCCAGTTCAGTGGCATTGGAAAAGTCTTTTTCTGTCGAACGTTTCATTCGCTCATGGTTGACTTGCATCGTTTGGATCATTCCGGTCATGATCTGCAAGCTTTTCACAATGGTTTCGGTGGTATCGAACATGCCTTCTTTGTCTTCTTGGAAATCTTTGTTATAAGCCAAAGGCAGACCTTTCATGACCGTCAATAAACTAAAAAGGTTGCCATAGACACGTCCTGTTTTGCCGCGGATCAATTCCGCCATGTCAGGATTCTTTTTTTGCGGCATGATTGAACTACCTGTAGAGAAAGTATCCGTCAATTCCACGAATTGAAACTCATGACTGCACCAAAGAATCAACTCTTCACAAAAACGAGAAAGATGCATCATCAAAATCGCGGCATTACTCAAAAATTCCAGAATAAAATCACGGTCACTAACGGCATCCAGACTATTGCTGTAAATCGAGCCAAAACCTAATGCTTCCGCACTATAGGCACGGTCGATAGGGAATGTGGTGCCAGCCAATGCAGCACTGCCTAAAGGCATGATATCGATCCGAGTGAGACTTTCTGTAAACCGTTCTTGATCGCGGGTCAACATGCTGTAATAGGCTAACAAGTGATGGGCAAAAGAAATCGGCTGTGCATGCTGCAGGTGAGTATAGCCGGGCATGATCGTGTAGATATTGCTTTCAGCTTGCTCCACTAGTACGTGACGGAACGCCGCAATCAAGTCGATGACTTCCTTTACCACATCCTTCAAGTACAAGTGCATATCCGTCGCAACTTGATCATTCCGACTCCGGGCCGTATGCAATTTGCCAGCGACGGGTCCAATTTCTTCATGTAAAAAGGTCTCGATATTCAAATGAATATCTTCGTTCTCAATCGAAAAGGTCAGTTCACCATCCGCTAATTTTTCTTGGATCGCTAACAAGCCTTGAATGATTTTGTTGCCATCTGCTTCATCAATGATCCCCGTGTGGATCAGCATTTTGACGTGAGCCAAACTGCCTTGGATGTCCTGTTTTGCCAATAATTGATCGAAAGGAATCGACGCTCCAAAGGCATCGATCCATGCTTCATTTTTGCCGTCGAAACGACCGCCCCATAATTTTGCCATTTTGCTCACCTCGAAAGAAACTTGACTTCACCCTCAAAAGGAAAAAGTCACCTTATTGACTAAATCAGTGTTTCTGTTAATTGCTGTTGTGCCTGAATCTCTGCGTGGACCTTGCTAGGCAGTCCCCATAATTTGATGAATCCGATCGCCGCGTGTTGATCGAAGGTATCGGCAGACGTATAAGTCGCCAAGGTTTCATCGTAAAGACTGTTCTCTGACTTACGTCCTTCACAGATGACATTGCCTTTGAACAATTTCAAACGTACGATCCCATTGACATAGACTTGTGTGTTTTTTAGAAAAGCGATCAAGGCATCGGTTAAGGGATTGAACCAGAGGCCATCATAAATTACTTGGGCCAGTTGCTGCTCGATGATTGGTTTGAAATGGGCCAACTCGCGAACAAAAACCAAATCCTCTAATTCTTTATGAGCTGTCATTAGAGCCATCGCTCCCGGACATTCGTAGACTTCACGAGATTTGATTCCCACTAAACGGTTTTCGATGTGGTCGATCCGACCAATACCATGTTCGCCGGCTAGACGATTCATTTTCATAATCAATTCGGCCAGATTCAGTGTTTCGCCATCCAATGCGGTAGGAATCCCTTGATCAAAAGTAATCTCAACGATCGTCGGTACATCAGGAGTATCTTCCAATTCTTGCGTAATGGCATAAGCGCCTCTAGGGGGAGTCGCCCATGGATCTTCTAAGACCCCGCATTCGCAAGCCCGGCCCCAAAGATTTTGATCAATCGAATAAGGGTTATCCAAATCGGCAGGAATCGGCACCCCTTTTTCAGCGGCATAGGCAATCTCTTCTTCCCGGGACCATTTCCATTCCCGAACCGGAGCAATGACTTTCAAGTGAGGGGCTAATGCGGCAATCGCGACCTCGAACCGGACTTGGTCATTTCCTTTACCAGTACAGCCATGAGCAACGGTAGTCGCCCCTGTAGCGATGGCTAATTCTACTAGTTTCTTGGCAATCAGCGGACGAGAAAGGGCAGAGACCAGCGGATAGGAGTTCTCATAGAAGGTATTCCCTTGTAAGGCAATCAATGCAAAGTCTTGGGCAAACTCTTCTCGGGCATCAATCGCATAGGATTCGATGGCACCCACATCGAGTGCTTTGTCTTTGATTGATTGTGTATCACGGCCTTCGCCAATATCCAGACAGCACGCCACCACATCATATCCTTGATCTGTCAGCCATTTAATGGAAACAGACGTATCAAGTCCACCAGAATACGCTAAAATTACTTTTTCTTTCATAATGATTAACTCCCATCCTTAAGTTCAAGTAAGATGAAGCTATCGTAACAGAATAAAAATAAGAAATCAAGAGAAAAATTAAATATTTATACAATGAATTCTTCTGGTGTTTAGCAAGGATATAGATACAGATTGATATAATAATAAAAACCAGAGATACTTATTGCAGGAAGTATACAAATTATGCGCAAAATGTGTATAAAAGTGCAGGCTGTTTGGTCAGAATAACAACTGAAAGTTTTCGGAAAAGAATTGAAGGGAAATTTCAAAAAAACTGCGAAACACGTTGACATGTGGCGCTTAAGACGGTATTATGTTATATGGTATTGTTTGCCCCACGAGAGCCCCGGAAACTCAAGTGTATGTCAAACATTCGTGAAATTGAATTGGAGGAAAAAAATCGTGCGTACAACATATATGGCCAAACCAGGCGAAGTAGAACGTAAATGGTACGTAGTAGATGCAACGGATGTTCCTATGGGACGTCTTTCAGCAGTTGTGGCATCTATCTTACGTGGTAAAAATAAACCAACATTCACACCTCATGTGGATACAGGTGATTTCGTAATCGTCATTAATGCAGAAAAAATCAAATTAACAGGTAACAAAGCAAGCGATAAAATTTATTACCGTCACTCAAACTTCCCAGGCGGATTGAAATCAGTCTCTGCGGGAGAACTACGTGCTAAAAATTCTCGTCGTTTGATCGAAACTTCTGTTAAAGGCATGCTTCCTAAAAACACTTTAGGACGTAAACAAGGAATGAAACTTCATGTTTATGCTGGCGCTGAACACCCACATGCTGCACAACAACCAGAAGTATTGGACATCACAAACTTAATCTAATAGGAGGGAATTTCATTGGCACAAGCTCAATATATCGGCACAGGCCGTCGTAAAAATGCAGTAGCTCGCGTACGTTTAGTACCAGGTACTGGTAAAATTACTGTTAACAAAAAAGATGTTGAAGAATACATTCCACACGCTGACCTGCGTGAAGTAATCAACCAACCATTCGGCGTTACAGAAACTAAAGGATCATATGATGTTTTTGTAAACGTAAATGGTGGTGGATATGCTGGACAATCAGGTGCAATCCGTCACGGTATCGCACGTGCATTGCTACAAGTAGATCCTGATTTCCGTCTAGCTCTTAAACGCGCTGGTTTACTTACTCGGGACGCACGTATGGTCGAACGTAAGAAACCAGGTCTTAAAAAAGCTCGTAAAGCTTCACAGTTTTCAAAACGTTAATATTCTTTGTATATCAATGTTTCAAGACACTTTTCAATTATTTGGAAAGTGTCTTTTTTTAGTTTAAGAACACATTCGAGAACACATTCATCCTAGTTCTTTAATCCTTTTTGAAATGCTTCGAAAACAGTCTTATCAACTACATCTGGTGTGTTTACGTATATCTTTGTAGTAGAAATATCTGAGTGTGTTAAAGCATTAGATATTTGATTCATATTTGCTCCGCCTTGTCTAGCTATAGTTGCATAGGTATGACGAAGCTTATGTGGAGATAAATGAGCCAATTCAGGATGTCGTCTTTTAATTGAATTGATTCGATAGTTTAGGTAATCAGCGTGAACAGGGCAATTTACTTCTCCGGATGGTTTAGTATAGGTAAAGAGATACTGATCTGGTGTTTGATTAATTTTTAATCTCAACAATTGCTCAGCTTGCACTGATTTCCATTTGCTTAGTAATGCCATTACAATTTCGGGTACTTGAATTACGGTATCCTTTCGACCTTTTGTAAATTTCTTTTTTTGATATTTATCCAAAGCATGTTTAAGGCGAACCGTTTGTTTCTCAAAGTCGATATATTTCCATTGCAAAGCATACGTCTCACTTTTTCTATCACCAAGATATAGGGTAAGCATGAAAAGAGTATAGTCATGAAGAGTAAGCAAGTGATTATTCAAGTCAGTGTTTACTGCTTCTATCCAAGCAATAAGCTCTTCTGACGATAATGCTTGATTACCTTCCCGTATCCTTCTTTCTTCTAAAGCAATTTTTTTAGGTGCAGTGATACATTGAATAATTTTGGTAGTTCGGTTAAATTCAATATAATTTAGTATTTCTGCAATATCAAACATAGAACGGACATATCCTTTGATAATTTTTATATTTGCGTATTCTTTCGATTTTTTTGTTAATTCATCTGATATTATCTCAGTATTTGAATTTAGATAGTTCATTGCATATTCACCAAACATTGGAAGGATGTGCAATCGGAATATATCTTTAGTATTACTAATTGTTACGTAACTTGGAGCTCTTTTTGATCTAGTAGTCTGACCTAGTTCATATCTAGGAAGCCATTTTGATTCATAGAATTCCTTAAATTTTATTTTTCCTTTTAATTCTAGTGAATTTGCATTCTCCTCTCTTAAAACTGTTTCAATTTTCCTTTTCATTGCATTTTCGGCTTTAATAGCCAATTGCCTAGTTGGAAATACTTTTTGATACTTTTCTGATGTAATTCCAGTGATTTCTCTGAATTTTTTTGGATACCTCAGATTAGTTTTATATTTCCCATTTGAAAGTTTTGTAGGCAAAATTCCTCACTCCCTTAAAAAGTAAGGCAGTATATTTCGCTATTCTTAGTATATGCGGCGAGAAGAAATTTTCAAATTGTTTTAAATGTATTCATAAAATCTTTGATATCCTCTATGTCAAAGCGAACTATACCGTCAATTCTGATTACTGGAAAATTATATATACGAATCCACTTATCTAAAGTATTATTATCAATTCCTAGAAACTCACAGGTTTGTTTTTTATTCAAGTAGACTCTCAATTTTATAAAATCATCTCCTAAAAAAGATTAGAATTTTTGAATTGCTTTGGGTAAGCACATAGGAATTTCACCTCTCCCCAGTTTACGGCGAGCCTTACGGAAGTATCATTATTTGCTGCTATTGTCATGGCATTTTGTTTTCCCAGAACAAAAAGAAATCTCTAAGTATTTGTCGCTAATCAGGTCATGGCGTACTTGAGTTTCTAGCTCGAATAGCAGGGATCGTTATTCAAAAATTGTATTTAATTGTCAATGATCAAAAATAGGTTTTTTCCTATTCACTATTAATAACGATAAACATGTATAAAAAGACACACTACGAAAAAAGTTAAATGGAGTTTACTGATTTTCATATTTGTATATGGAACAGACATAGTCTTGAATAATTTTTATAAATGTTTTGATGCTTATCAACTTATTCAACCCGCTATCCACTTTAAGTATAATTTTTCCATACGCCAATAAAGTAGTTTTAGGAGCATGTTCTCATTTGAGAACGCTCCTTTTTTATATATTTTGAAAGCTACTTACTATACGCGTAGTTTCAAATAGTTTTGTCATTCTAATCTTCAGCAACAGAAAAAAATCTAAATTATAAAATTTAGGGTTGACTAAAATATAATTTTTGTATACCATATGATCGTGATAATCATTATCATTTAGAAGGAGAAAGTTATGTTAGAAGTGAAAAAGCTTAATGTTTATTATAACGATTTTTTAGCATTGAACGAGATTTCTTTAAAAATACAAGAAGGTGCTTTAACAGGTATTATTGGTCCAAATGGTGCTGGAAAATCTACATTGCTTAAAGCAATGTTAAATATTATCCCTCATCAGGGAGAGGTCTCCATTAATAATGAAGATATCAATAAAAAACTGGTGAAGATTGCATATGTAGAGCAAAAAGCTGATATTGATTTTACTTTTCCAATAAAAGTAAAAGAATGTGTATCTATGGGAACATATGCCGGAATGAAAGTTTTTCAAAGAATTAAAAATGCAGAATGGCAAAGAGTTTCAAAGGCTTTGGAAAAGGTCGATATGGGAAAATATTCTAATCATCAAATAGGAGAATTATCTGGAGGACAATTTCAACGTGTACTTTTAGCAAGATGTCTTACTCAAAATGCGGATTTCATATTTTTAGATGAACCATTTGTAGGGATAGACTTAGTTAGTGAACGAATAATTATGGATACGTTAAAAGAATTGAAACATCAGGGAAAAACAGTGCTAATTGTGCATCATGATTTAAGCAAGGTAAAGAAGTATTTTGATAATATTATTCTTTTGAATCGAAATCTAATTGCTCACGGAAGTGTAGAATCTGTATTTAATGAAGAGAATTTAAAAAAAGCCTATGGAGATACTATATTTATTGGAGAGACTAACTATATAGAGTCAAGTAAAAATTAGCCAAATCAAAAAATATTTTATAACAGATAATTCCGAAAAAAGGGTACAACAAATAAGCTTCTTACCATTAGTTTTTTTGAATGTTCAATAGCTAATCAGAAACAATTATATAAGGCTCGTTTTTAGTCAAAATAGCATGAATCACGTAACAAAGCTTACGAGAAACCGCACCTAAGGCAGTTAGATGATGTTTTCCTTCGGAAACTTTTTTCTGGTAAAACGCACTAAAAACAGGATCACATTGAGAAGCTACTAAAGCCGCCGAAAACAAGGCTTTTCGCAAATATGGAGACCCTCGTTTACTCATAACATTATGCGTTGCCTCATATTGCCCTGATTGTGTCACGGAAGCGTCTATCCCAGCGTAAGCAACGAGTTTTTTCGGGTTAGAAAATTTTTGAATATCTCCGATCTCACCAAGAATAGTCGCACCGTTTATAGGACCAATTCCAGGAATTGTGAGAATAACAGAATTTAAAGTGTCCATTATGTGCTTGATTTCTCTTTCCGTTTCCTTTATTTGGCTTTCAATGAATTTTAATTGTTCAATCATTGAACGTAGTTGGAAGGTGAACGCTTCTTGAGCAAATTTTACTCCAAAGGAGTTAGAAGCTGCTTGCTTCAATTGGTCCGCTTTTTCTGCCTTGATTCGGTTCCTGCTTAACTCAGCTAAGTATTGGGCCAAAGTTTCTGAGGAAATGTTTTCTAAGTCGATCGGGGCACTAAACGCCAGCAATAACTCTTTAGAAGCTTTTCCGAAAACGCCCTGCTTGGTAAAAATCGTCGCGTATTCTGGAAAGACTTGATCCAATACGGCTATAATTTTTCTTTTGAAGTCGCTTGCTGTGCCTACTAATAAGTTCGGTAACGAGAAAGTTGTTTCAAAGAAAAAACATTTTCATCGGATAAGACCGTTTCGACAAATGAGCCATAGCGCATTAAGTCAGCAATCAAAACAGAATCAATAATATCGTTTTTTCGTTTCCGTATTTCTGTACCTTTACGCCATCCGTCTGTTTGAAGGGGATTCACAACGTGAATCAAATAATCTGATTCGTGAAGGTATGAAAAGATGGACAGCCAATAGTGCCCCGTGGCTTCCATCCCTATAACAAAGTCACTGGGTGCTCCGGAATAGTCGACCATTCGCTCAATTAATGACTCTGCTCCTTCAGTGGTGTTAGGAAATGAAAAACCTTTTAGTAATACCTTTCCTTCCTCGTTCATGATAGAAGCAACGTGAGTGCGTTTACCGATATCAATGCCTAAAAAGTACATGTATATCTGACCTTTCAAAAAAAGAATTTTGGATTGAAATCCACTCAACTGAAAAGCGTCACTACCTTGTACGAGATACGGAGTAAAGTAAGGACTTTCAACATCTAACTCATACGCAATCCACTTATCAGAGAGAGGAGCCAGTCTCTCGAGTGCGGGTTCAATGACCCAAGGGGGGAACGGCTTAGTCTCTCAATCCAATAAATATATTATCTCAAAAGAAATGAGTTAATACCAAATTAAAATAACGATGGTTCATAGGGTTATCCAATCAAAACCGGAAGGTTAAAATCCTAACTCTAATATACAAGGGAGAATAATATGCTTCAAAATTTTATTAATGGTCTGTATGACTTTCACTTTTTACAGAATGCTCTAATTACATCTGTAGTTATAGGGATTGTTTCTGGAACAGTAGGTTGTTTTATTATTTTAAGAGGAATGTCTCTTATGGGTGATGCTATTTCTCATGCTGTTTTGCCAGGAGTAGCAATTTCTTATATTTTAGGTATTAATTTTTTTATTGGTGCGATTGTATTTGGTCTATTAGCTTCTATCATTATTACTTTTATAAAAAGCAATAGTGTAATAAAAGGAGATACAGCAATTGGTATTACTTTCAGTTCTTTTTTAGCATTAGGAGTTATCCTTATAGGAGTTGCAAATAGCTCAACGGATTTATTTCATATTTTATTTGGAAATATTTTAGCTGTACAAGATATTGATAAGTGGATTACAATTGGCGTTTCGGTTTTAGTGTTGGTTATAGTAGTTCTATTTTTTAAAGAATTATTAATCACTTCTTTTGATCCATTAATGGCAAAAGCAATAGGGATGAATGTCAGTTTTTATCATTATCTATTGATGGTTCTATTAACTTTAGTAGCAGTAACAGCTATGCAAAGTGTGGGAACTATATTAATTGTTGCAATGTTAATTACACCAGCAGCTACGGCATATTTATATGCAAATAGCTTGAAAACTATGATATTTATTTCTGCAACAGTCGGAGCAAGTTCATCATTGCTTGGATTGTTTATTGGTTATAGTTTTAACATAGCAGCAGGATCAAGTATTGTTTTAACAGCGGCATTCTTATTTGTAATTAGTTTTCTAATCTCACCAAAACAAAAATTTTTAAGAAAGAAGGAGAGATCGTTATGATGAGAAAATGGAAAGCAGTACTGGGAAGTCTGGGGATTTTGATTGCTCTTTTTATATTCGGGGCATGTTCAATAAATAGTAAAGACAAAGATAAAGTGGCTTCGAACGAAAAATTAAAAGTAGTAGTTACTAATTCGATTTTAGCAGATATTACCGAAAATATAGCAAAAGATAAAATTGATTTACACAGTATCGTACCTATTGGGAAAGATCCCCACGAATATGAACCTTTGCCTGAAGATGTTCAAAAAACTTCAAAAGCAGATTTGATTTTTTATAACGGTGTTAACTTGGAAACTGGAGGAAATGCTTGGTTTACAAAATTAGTTAAAAATGCGAACAAAGAGGAAAACAAAGACTATTTTGCAGCAAGTGATGGCATAGATGTTATTTACTTAGAGGGTCAGAGTGAGAAAGGGAAGGAAGATCCTCATGCTTGGTTAAATTTAGAAAACGGTATAATTTACGCTAAAAATATTGAAAAACAGTTAGCGGAAAAAGATCCTGATAATAAAAAATTCTATAAAGAAAATCTAGATAAGTATATTGAAAAATTGGATTCTCTAGACAAAGAAGCTAAATCTAAATTTGCTTCAATTCCGAATGATAAAAAAATGATTGTTACAAGTGAAGGATGCTTTAAATATTTCTCGAAAGCGTATAATGTGCCTTCTGCTTACATTTGGGAAATCAACACTGAAGAAGAAGGAACACCAGATCAAATAAAACACTTAGTTGAAAAATTACGCACAACAAAAGTTCCCTCCTTATTCGTAGAAAGCAGTGTGGATGATAGACCAATGAAAACAGTATCAAAAGATACCAATATTCCTATCTATTCAACGATTTTTACTGATTCAATTGCAGAAAAAGGACAAGATGGTGATAGTTACTATGCGATGATGAAATGGAACCTGGATAAAATTGCTGAAGGCCTTTCGAAATAATTTGGAGGGTAGGTATGGTACAAATTAAAACGACTACTATACTAATTTATTTACTAGCAATTCAGGAATTATCAAAAAGAAAAAAGAAATTAAAAAATAATGATTTAGCAAAAGTTCTAAGTGTTAGTCCAGCATCTGTAAGTGAGATGCTGGCTAAACTTAGATATGAGGACTATTTAGATATAGGATTTCAATTAACTGATAAAGGGAAAAAATTTATTGACGATTACAAAAAAGGTTTTAAGTAAAAGACTTTATTTTTAGGGAGGATAAGAAAATGGCTATTGGAGTGATTATGATAGGACTTATCCTAATAGCTGGATATAATTTTTTTAAATCTTTCTCGGATTATTTTAGAAAAGGTGAATGATTTAGATGAGTCTATTAATTCTTGTAGGATTGCTTTTTGTATCAGTTATTTTGCTCTTTCTCATTAGTTTAGCTCTAAGGAATGAGTTCAGTAATAGACGTTAACGATTGAAACTTCAAGTCCTGTGTAAGATAATATAGTTAATTCATCTTATTAGGAGGAAGTACCCATAGAAACCAGAGATTATATTACAACTCACCAAAAATTAATAGAAAGTGGACTAAGCCATTTTGAAAAAGAAGGATTTCAGCAAACTAAGATAAGGCAACTGTGCTTGACCGCAGGCGTAACTACGGGTGCTTTTTATAAACATTTTACTTCTAAGGAAGCGTTATTTGAAGAAATTATTCAGCCGCATATTAATGCGCTTATTAATATGTATAATGAAGAGTTTACCAAATACCTCTTAAACTTAGAAAATATAGATATAGAGAAAAGTTGGAGAGAGAACTTCAATGAATTAGATCCATTTATTAATTATATTTTTGAGAATAAACGTATATTCGATTTGGTTTTATTCCAATCAGCTGGAACCAAATATCAAGATATTGTTGAAAAAATTACATCATTTGTGACAAAAAAGACAGTCTGTTGTCTAGATAAGTTAAAGACTATCGGAATGATCAATCAAAATTTAGTCTTTAATGAAGAAGAAATCCACTTCTACATTTACTCATTCTACGCTACATTCTATGATATATTGAAGCATAGCTATTCAAAAGAAAAGACTATGCTATTAACCAGAAGATTGTATCAATTTTCTGTTCCTGGGTGGATTGAATTACTGAGTTAATTAAAAAAAAGCTTGCATTGAGAATTGTTCTCAGTTATGCTTTTTGATAAGATCGCACTGTTATCTGAATAACGGTGCATTTTTATCAGCTTAAGATAACAGTGCGATCTTATTTTTTGGAGGTGAAAGAGTGTCAAAAATCAATCCGTTAACCTTGATTACTTTAAATATTTTTTTTCCGGTCATTATTTTTTTAGGAAAGGGAAATATATTTCAAGTGGGGTGTTTCATTATTGCTACAGTTTTAGTATTGATGTTTCGTAAAATAAAGACATGTATTTATTTCATCTTGATTTATTCAGTTCTGTTTTTAGTAATGAAAATTATTGATGCTATCAAGATAGAGTTTTTTACTATATTTTTTGGGACATCCTTATATATTGTATTTCGAATGTTGCCGGTCGTAATGATCTCATGGTTGTTGGTTAGTGTCTATACTAGCAATGAATTATTATCCTCTTTAGAAAAAATACATTTACCGAAAAAAATAATGTTAAGTATTACAGTAGTGATCAGATTCTTTCCGACTTATCGTTCTGAAATAAGAATGATTAAAGAATCTTTAAAAATGAGAAACATTCGCTTATCTTTTTTTCAGCCTCTGCAATATTTGGAATTTCTGTTAGTTCCCGTTCTTATACGTGCAACTATGATTGCTGAAGAAATGACCGCTAATGCAATAACAAAGGGGATAGAATCTCCTGTGAAAAGAAGTTCTTACTATAAAACAAACATGAGCTTATTAGACTATATCATCCTGTTTTCCGTTACTATTTTTTTCTTAAGTATTTTGATTTGAGGTGAAAGAATTGTTTGAATTTAACAATGTTTCTTTTTCATATAAGGATGTTAAGGAACAAGCGCTTGTTGACCTTAATTTTTCAATAAAAAAAGGCAGTCTTACATTGATTACTGGTTCTTCTGGGAGTGGGAAATCCACACTATTAAAGTTAATGAATGGACTTATTCCAAGACTTTATGACGGAAAATTGGTTGGGGAAATTTTATTTGAAAATAACTCGCTACAATCCTTAACACAAGAAAGTATATCAAAAAATATTGGCTACGTAAGTCAAGATCCTAGAGGACAATTCTTTACAACAAATACAACGAGTGAGTTAGTATTTTCGATGGAAAACTTTGGATTTACAAAAGAGCATATGGATAAAAGAATCAATGAATTAGCTGAATTATTAGATCTTTCAAATGTATTAGATAAAAACATTTTTTCGCTATCAAGTGGTGAACGGCAGAAAATTTCTATTGGATGTAGTTTATCGCTAAACTCTAAATTAATTATATTGGATGAACCGTCTTCAAATTTGGACTTCAAAGCGACTAAGAAACTTGCTGACTTACTTTGTGATTTAAAAAATAAAGGATTTACTATTGTTATAGCTGAACATCGTTTTTACTATTTGAAAGAATTAATTGATCAAGTTCTATTTGTTAAAAATAGAACTGTAAAAACTACAACTATTCAGTTGTTAAAAACTGAAAACAATAACGCATTAAGGAAATTTGACATTTTTAATAGTTCGATTGAAGTTCCCTATATCGAAAAGGTAAGTGCAGATGTATTAAAAGTTGAAGAAATTACTTATGAAAATATTCTAAAAGACATAAATTTTGATGTCAAAGTTGGAGATGTTATTGGTTTGGTAGGGAAAAACGGTGTGGGGAAAACAACCTTACTAAGAATACTCATGAAGATTATTCGCCCTACCAAAGGAAAGATAATCGAAAATAAAAAAAATTTGTCATCGCCGTTTTTAGTAATGCAAGAAATGGATTACCAATTTTTCACAGAATCAGTGAGGAGCGAGTTAGCCCTGGGGAATGAAATAGTTAGTAAAGATCAGCAAGAAAAAATTTTAAAAAAAATGGAACTTTATAAAATGAAAGATCAATTACCGTTTGATTTATCCGGTGGAGAAAAACAAAGATTATTGGTTTCTATAGCTTCATTGTCAAAAACTAATTTATTTCTATTTGATGAACCTACAAGTGGGTTGGATTATATTAATATGGAAAGGATTGCTGACCTTATTAAAGACTTAAAAGAAAAGGGTGCAGTAGTTATAGCCACTCATGATCCGGAATTTCTTTATAAAACATGCAATAGAATTATTTATTTAAAAAATGGTGGAATAAAAAAAGATATAAAACTTAGAGTAGAAGATTCAACTTTGATAGAACAGATTTTTAATGACATAACGAAATAGAATTGAGGAGAATATATATGAAAACAAAAGATTATATTTTTATTGGTTTAGCTACAGTTATTTCCCTAGTAATTTACTTTTTTTCAATAATGGTTAGTAGTATTGGTGGGGCGTTTGGTCACAGCATATCCCCAGGGATTTTTGGATTATTATCTGGAATCATATTTGTTTATATTAGCTATAACTACCCTAGAAAAGGAATTTTTACTATTTACACAATTGTTTTATTGTTATTTTTTACGTTAATGGGCGGGGCGTACTTACCTTGGTTTATCAGTTCGATTAGTATGGCGATCTTAGCTGATATTATTCTATCTGTATTTGGATATGATCGAGCAATTCCTCAAGTTGCGTCTTGGGCTCTAATGCAATTAGGCAGTGCTGCCGGACAGTGGATTCCTATATGGTTCTTTACAGATCGTTTTCGTCAAGATTGGATAGATAAAGGACAATCTGCTGCAACAATGGATGCAATGATCCACTATGCGGTAGGTATATGGGGAATCATTTCAGTGTTAGTTGTAGCAAGTTTATCTATGATTGGTGTATTGATTGGAAGAAAAGTCTTAAAAAAATACAAAAAATAGAACGTAGTTTACCTTCTATCTGTTTGTACATCTCTAATTTACGCTATTACGGAAAGCATTAACAGTTGTAAACGAATAAGAGAAGAAATTGAATGCGGGGGAGGAAAAAATGAAAGTATACAAAAAATTATTTAGTTATGTCCCTAAAATGAAATACTACGGATGGTTAGCCACTTTATTTTCTGATTTTTCTGTTGTATTAACAGTCTATGGATATTACAGTATTTACAAATTTCTTCAGTCTCTAATTATTGTAGGAGATGAATATTTAGCTAAGAGTTATGCGGTTCAAACTGTTGCTTGGTTAACTTTAGGAGCTTTATTTTATATTTTTTCTGGCTTATTTTCTCATATCCTTGGGTTTCGCTTAGAGACTAATTTGAGAAAAAAGGGAATTAGCGGTTTAACAGAAGCAAGTTTTCGTTTTTTTGATTTAAATTCTTCGGGATATATTCGAAAGACAATTGATGACAACGCGGCTAAAACACATATGGCAATTGCTCACTTGATTCCAGATAGTGCTCAAGCCATAGTAACACCTGTTTTATCAGTTGCCTTAGGCTTTTTCATTAACTTTAAAATTGGATTGGTTCTAATCGCCATGTTAGTAATTGGTGTATTCTTGTTAAAGAAAATGACAGAGAATACAAATTTTATTCAAAAATATCAAGAATCGTTAGATGTGTTAAGCTCTGAAACGGTAGAATATATCCGCGGAATTCAAGTTATAAAGATATTTGGTGCTAAAGTAACATCATTTAAAGCCTTGAATAAAGCAATTAACGATTATGCTAAGTTTGCATATAAGTATTCTTTGAGTGGGAAAACACCTTTTGTTCTTTTTCAATGGCTATTTTTTGGCATAGTTTGCATTTTGATAGTTCCTATAACCTTTTTTATAACTTCTCTTACCACTCCCAAGATATTAGCTGTTGACTTGTTGATGTTGTTTTTTTTAAGTGGAATTATTTTTGTTTCTTTCATGAGAATAATGTATGTAAGTATGCACTTGTTTGAAGCAAGATATGCAGTCGAAACACTAGACTCCCTTTATTTAGAAATGAAGCAAGACCAACTAAAATATGGGAACGAGACACAGATTAAAAATTGTGACATTGCATTTGAAAATGTCAGCTTTTCATACAAAGAAGAGTGTGTTTTAGAAAATTTCAACTTAGTTTTAGAACAAAAAAGAATTTATGCATTAGTAGGAAAATCAGGAAGCGGAAAGAGTACGATAGCTAAACTAATTTCAGGTTTCTACAATGTGGATAAGGGACAGATTAAAATTGGTGGTAAGCCTTTAAATCACTATTCAAAAGACACAATTATTAACACAATTGCTTTTGTCTTTCAAGATACGAAACTATTCAATCAGAGTATTTACGATAACGTTTCTATAGCAAATCCTCAAGCGCCAGCAAGTAAAGTATTTGACGCGCTAAGATTAGCCGGTTGCGAATCGATTTTAGAAAAATTTCCCGAAAGAGAGCATACCTTAATTGGTAGTAAAGGAGTTTATCTGTCAGGAGGAGAAAAACAACGTATAGCTATTGCCAGAGCAATTTTAAAAGATGCAAAGATTGTTATTATGGATGAAGCCAGTGCATCTATTGATCCAGATAATGAGTATGAACTACAAAAGGCTTTTCAACATCTGATGAAAGAAAAAACAGTTATTATGATAGCTCATCGATTATCCAGCATTAAATCTGTAGATGAAATTCTTGTCTTGTCAGAAGGGAAAATAGTAGAACGTGGAAATCATAATGAATTAATGGCTAAACATCAAGTGTATAAACAATTGGTCACTGATTATGAGAATGCAAATGATTGGAGGCTTGACAATGAAAAGTTTTTATAAAAACAAATTTGCTTTAAGTGATCAGGGCGCAGAAGCTTTAACTAAAGCTTCTATTTCTAGTTTTTTTGTATACTGCATTAATATGGTACCAGCATTCATTATAATGATGCTGATAGACGAATTAGTTTTAGAAAATACAAAGCCCCGTTGGCTTTATTTTGCCGTATCGTTTGTTACTTTGCTTTTCATGTATTGGTTGTTAGATAGGGAGTATGAAAACTTATATAATAGTACTTATAAAGAAAGTGCGCATTTAAGAGTGCAAGTTGCAGACGATTTGTCAAATTTACCATTATCCTATTTTTCAAAACATAATTTATCAGATTTATCTCAAACTATCATGTCTGACGTTGAAGGTATTGAGCATGCGATGAGTCATGCAATACCTAAAGCCGGCGGTATGGCTCTGTTTTTCCCTTTTATTTCAGTGATACTTTTGGTTGGTAATGTCAAAATGGGATTAGCTGTTATTTTGCCAACGTTATTTAGTTTTGTCTTAATCTTGTTATCAAAGAAATCCCAAACGAAAGCCAATACTAAATATTACGATACTTTGAGAGAAAACTCGGAAGAATTTCAAGAAACTATAGAATTGCAGCAAGAGATTAATAGCTTTAATCTATCTAAAAAAGTTCAAGACAGACTTTTCAAAAAAATGGAAGAGAGTGAAAGGATTCATTTAAAGGTAGAATTAAGTACTTTTTCAGTCATGGCCTTATCCTCTATTTTCTCATATGTTAGTTTAGCAGTAGTCATTCTAGTAGGTGTTCACTTACTGTTAACGGGTGAAGTGACTATACTCTACGTCGTTGGTTACTTACTAGCCGCAATAAAAATAAAGGATTCCTTCGATTCTATGAAAGAAGCAGTGCTTGAAATATTTTATTTAGCTCCTAAAATACAGCGAATTAGAGCTATGAAGGAAACCAGTATCCAAGAGGGATCAGATAGTCCTCTGAAATCTTTTGACATTGAGTTGCGAGATGTCTCTTTCTCATATGATAACAATACCCCAATTTTAGATCATATCTCTTTTACGGCTAAACAAGGAGAAGTGACTGCGTTAGTAGGTGCTAGTGGTTCCGGGAAAACTAGTATCTTGAAATTAGTGTCTAGACTGTATGATTATGATGAAGGCTGTATTTTAATTGATGGGTATGATATTAAACGTGTATCTCCAGCTTCTTTGTTTAGCAAAATCGCTATTGTTTTTCAAGAGGTAACTTTGTTTAATACAAGTATTTTGGAAAATATACGTATTGGAAATAGTCAAGCGTCAGATGAGGAAGTGAAAAAAGCAGCTCGTTTAGCTAACTGCGAAGACTTTATTGAAAAACTACCTGACGGTTATCATACATTGGTCGGAGAAAACGGAAGTTCACTTTCTGGAGGAGAGCGACAACGCCTATCCATAGCACGGGCTTTTTTGAAAAATGCGCCAATTTTAATTTTAGATGAAATTACTGCCAGTTTAGATGCGGAAAATGAAAAACGTATTCAGGAAAGTTTAAATCGTTTAATACAAGATAAGACAGTACTAATTATATCGCATCGCTTGAAGTCTATTGAAAAGGTAAATAAAATTGTAGTGATGGATCAAGGAAAAGTAGTTGATCAAGGTACTCATAGTGAGTTGTATCGAAGGTCAGAAATATACAAAAATCTCATAAAGAAAACTAAACTATCTGAGAAATTCGTCTATGAAAAAGAAGCTCAATCACGATGATGAAATAGGCTTTAAATTAACCTACAATTTTTGGGATATAGTTATAATTCTTTTTCAAAAAGAATAATTTTATTAAACAGCATCTAATTTTGAATACACGAAAGAATCAGTATGATTGAATTAGTTCACTTAATGTCTATTCTTATAATATAAGGAATAATCAAAGTTGGAATGGCAACACTTTTTTTGACAAAAATTATAAGGTGTTGTGAATGCTGCGGTGTTATGGCTCCGATTGCCCT
>NZ_JBDGBK010000028.1:0-38258 GCF_040910045.1 Enterococcus sp. RTP21361st1_A6_RTP21361_211029
CTCGGAGATGTGCGAGAATGGGAAGCCGCCGGTCATAAAGTAAAAACCTATCAAAGGATCAGGGCTCGTGAATTGTGGAATTTGATCACTTTTTGTGCCACGTACTCAGCTGAACCGGGTATCTTCTTTATCGATAATGCCAATAAAATGACCAATGCTACAGCCTATGGGCAAAAAGTGGTTGCGACGAATCCTTGTGGTGAACAGCCGTTAACACCTTATGCTGTATGTAATCTAGCAGCAGTCAATTTGGCAAACATGGCCGATCATCAAACGGGGACAGTTGATTTTGCTAAATTAAGAGAAACGGTTAAAACCGCGGTTCGTTTTCAAGACAATGTCATTGATGCGACCCCTTACTTCTTTGATAAAAATGAGCGCCAAGCGAAAGGTGAAAGACGTGTTGGACTTGGCATCATGGGCTTAGCCGATCTACTGATCTATTGTGAGAAAACTTATGGTTCAGCAGAAGGCAATCAATTAGTCGATCAGATTTTTGAGACGATTGCTATCACCGCCTATGAAGCCTCCATTGATTTAGCAAAAGAAAAGGGCAGTTTTCCATTTTTGATTGGGAAAGATGATCAAGAGACACAAGCATTACGAGAGAAGTTTATTGACACAGGGTATATGAAAAAAATGCCAGCCCATATTCGTGAAGGGGTGATGCAATTTGGGATTCGCAACTCACATCTTTTGACTGTCGCACCAACAGGATCGACGGGAACGATGACCGGTGTGTCAACAGGATTAGAGCCTTACTACTCCTTCTCCTATTTTAGAAGTGGCAGATTAGGCAAATTTATTGAGATCAATGCAGCAATCGTTGAAGAATATCTTGCGAATCATCCGGAACCAGACAAAGATCAGCTGCCAGACTTCTTCATTTCAGCAATGGAACTGTCCCCAGAAGAACATGTTGGTGTTCAATGTGCGATTCAACGCTGGGTGGATAGTTCGATTTCAAAAACTGTCAATGCACCGAAAGGGTATTCTGTAAGTCAGGTGGCGAAAGTCTATATGGATCTCTACGATGGTGGTGCCAAAGGCGGTACTGTATACGTGGATGGCAGCCGTGACTCACAAGTATTGACTTTGGAAGCAATCGACAATGAAATAAACACTCAAGTAGAACCAGCAGAAGATCAATTTACCACCCAAACGAATGAACCAGTGATTTCTGGTGACATTTGTCCCATCTGTCATGAAGGAACAATAGAAGAAATTGGCGGTTGTAGTACATGTACCAATTGTAAAATTCAATTGAAATGTGGTTTGTAAAAATAGATCATTAGTGATTGAAGAGATAAGAGATATACCTGTGTTTCAGTAAATATTTAGTATGTTTTTCGATGGATAAAAGAGTAGATTTTAATGACGTATGTCGGGAAGGAATAAATAAATGAAAAAATTGTTAGTCGTAATCGTGTTGTTAGGCGGATTATTTGTCACTAGTGGCTGTCAAGGAAATACGCGTACATCTTCAGAAAATACCCAAAATGCACAAAGTGTAGAAAGCACAGAACGTTCTGTTGATCAGAAACAATTAACAGCTACGATTGTTATCACGAATAAAGGTGAGGAAGTCACCTCAAAAGAAGTTGCTTTTCAAGAAAATGAATCACTACTGAAAGTAATGAAAGAAAACTTTACGATTGAAGAAAAAGATGGCTTTATCACTTCGATCGATGGAATGAGTCAAGATCAAAAGAACAATGTATTTTGGGTCTATACAGTCAATAATGAAATGAGTGATAAAGGTGCCCAAAATCTGCTTTTGAAAAAAGATGATACCATCACTTTTAATTTACAAGCATTCTGACTCACACGTTCGCGAGGTGTGACATAAGTTTTTCAACCGACGAACGTTCTGAATAATGAATTGAATGTTATATTGTGAAATTTGTGGGATTGTGCAATCAACGATTGACAAACGTTCAAAATCCAAGTAGATTTAATCAGGATGCTAAATTCTTTTATCAAAGTGATTTGTTTTATCAGATAAGAGAGGGTCTGGGAAAACGAGGTGGAAATAGTGAACCAAAAAGAAAAAATGCTTGAACTGATCAAAAAGAAACAAGGTGGTGGCCGATCGAAACAAATGGACACACCAAAAAATGATCGCAAGAATATGCGTAAAGGACCAAAGATTTACAATAAGTAATAAATGAGCACGACTCATTGAGTATAACTGCGTAAGGAAATCCTCCTTACGCAGTTTTTTGTCTCTTTTAGAGAGGGGTACCGACTGATTTTCTCAACACAAAGTACTCCTCGACTTCGCCGCTTTCCTTTTGTATGATTAAGGAAAAGAGAATAGGAACGGAGTGAGAAAATGAATGTGAAAGAGGCATTGATGGCTGGAGCAGAAAAAAGTATCTTTTTGAATGATATTGAAGTCGATCCGAAAACCATTAAAGCAGTATTGATCAATGAAGTCGTTCCCCTAGATCCAACAGATGATTTTTATGGGGCAACAGATGGCGCTTATCTTTCTACGACGTTGCCGTTGTTTCAACAAGCTGGGATCTATGTAGATTCTGCCCATGACTTATTGGATTTAGGGATTTATTTGACCAATGCGATCAAAACGCCAAAACACACGACGACAATTGAAACACAAACTATCACTGAAAATCTACCGCTATTAGAAAAAGAGTTGTCGTTATTTCCAAATATTGAAGTGATTATGCTAATGGGGGATGTCGCCAAAAAAGCCTTCAATCAAATCGCCAAAAAGCAGCAAAAAAAGAATGCGATTCCCTCCGTTGCAACATATAAAATACGCCAGAACGAAATCTACTATGGAAAGATCCGCTTATTGCCTTCTTATATTATGACAGGGAAGAATGTATTGATCGAAAAATCTAAAGTCACGATGGCAGCCGAGGATATCGCGAAAATGTATCAAGTGATTACGAAGGAATGATTTGATTAGCAGACGATCCCATGAGCTCGCAGGATGACAGATCTTCCGCTGAAATTATAGGACACACTGGTGTAAGGGACTTCCAGCGAACTCATGCGAACCTTTCTGTACAAGTATTTTCGGATCTGCTATACTTAAGGAAATCATTTACTGAAGGAGGAAAAGTCATGACAGCGGCAATGAAATTGTGGATCGATCTTTTGAATCATTAATTTAATACTATTCAAAAGTCTAGGTGATCGCGATTTCAAGGGATGAGTGTCTACTTTTCCAATTATTTATGAAGGGATAGCGCCAGGCTATGCCTTTTTTGTGTTTTCCTTTTTCCTAGACGAGAGAGGGAGATCATTCATGGAAACATTAACAGTCCAATTCAAACAGATCAAAAAACAATATGGCGCTAAAGAAGTTTTGTCAATTGAGGCGTTATCCGCCTATCATGGAGAACGAATCGGGATCATTGGTAGAAATGGTGAAGGAAAGTCAACACTGTTAAAATTAATTACTGGAGAAATCCAGCCTGATAGTGGCACGATTCAGACAACCACGACCTTTAATTATTTTGCCCAAATTGGAGGGATCGAGGATTCTTACGATTTTTCATCCGTTGACTGGGAAATCATTAGCCGCTTTTCGTTACCAAAACATTCAATGGATAGCTGGAGCGGTGGGGAAGCCGCAAAGTCACGATTGGTTCGAACACTATCGAACTATGAAATGGGTCTTTTGTTGGATGAACCTACCACCCATCTGGATCAGAAAAGTATTTCATTGCTTATTGAGGAGTTGAGGCATTACTATGGTACATTGCTTTTTGTCAGTCATGATCGGTTTTTCTTGAACCAATTAGCAACGAAAATTTGGGAAATTGATCAGGGGTGTGTACGGGAATATCACGGAAACTTTGATGCGTATAAACAGCAAAAGAAAATGGAATTACTGCATCAAAAACATGCGTTTGAAAGTCACTTGAAAGAAAAGAAGCGCTTGGAAGCGGCGATTGAAAGTAAACTTCAGCAAGCTGCAAAGATTAGTAAAGTCTCTAAAAAAATGCAGCAGAAAAATAGTCGTCCTGATCGATTGGCATCATCCAAACAAAAGGATACAATTCAAAAGAATCTTCATAAAACAGCAAAGGCAATGAAAAGCCGTTTGGATCATTTAGGTGAGCATCATTCATTGACTGAGCCGAGACAAATTATTTTTGCAGCACCAAAAGGCATAGAAATTCATAATCCTTATCCGATAAAAGGACACAACGTTTCAATTCAATATGAACAGAGAGTTTTGTTTGATGATTGTGATTTTCAATTTGGATTAGGAAAGCGTATCGCGATTGTAGGTGCAAATGGTTGTGGAAAAACGACTTTATTGAATCATATTTTAAATGATGGTAAAGGAATTGTCTTATCTCCTAAGGTAGTTTTTGCTAGTTACCAACAATTGTCCTATAAAATGACTGAATCGGAATCAATTCTTGTTTATTTAATGAAACAAACCGATTATTCTGAATCATTTGTCAGAAGTATTTTGCATAACCTTGGTTTTTATCAAACAGAAATTTTAAAGCCCGTAAAAAAATTGAGCGGAGGAGAAGCGACACGAGTTCAAATTGCGCTACTTTTTGTTAAACCAGCAAATGTTCTCATTTTAGATGAACCAACTAATTTTATTGATCTTCCTACGATTGTAGCCCTGGAAAAACTAATGAGGGATTATCTTGGAACAGTTATATTTACTTCTCATGATCAATTATTTGTTGATCGAGTTGCTAATGAGGTCTATCAAGTCGTCGATCAAAAACTTAAAAAAATCACTTAAACGTATGGCCATTTTCTTAATCGCATATGCTCGTAACGTTGAACGCAAAATCGTGAAAGGGTTTGCTGCAACTGCTTTAATGTGGTAAAGTATAGTCATAATTGAATGAACAGGTGATGAAGTTCGGCATAGCTGATAGTACACAATCAGTGCTATAGGTATGACTGGAAAAGAGTAAATAAAATCAATTGAACAGGCTAAAAATAACCGCTTTTGTAGGTTTATTTAAGTTGCCTAGCTATTGATTTTATCTTACTCTAACTTCTCTTTTCACGGAAGCGATGGGTAACCATCGCTTTTTTTTATTCTTTTATAGTAATCACGCAAAAGGAGGACCAAAGAAAACTATTCAGTTACACAAATAATCAATCAAAGGAGCAGAAAAATGCGAAACAAAATGAAAGACTTCATTAAACAGCCAAAAATCTATCAACAAACCGATACCCCATTCTGGACAGATGACTATATTTCTCAGAAAATGCTAGAAAATCATTTGGATCCGAGTATAGATGGGGCCAGTCGAAATCGGTCCTTTATCAAAAAATCTGCTAGCTGGATCTGTCAAAAAGTCCCACCAGCAGATTATCCAAGCCTTCTTGATCTAGGGTGTGGACCAGGGCTCTATTCAGAATTGTTTGCTGAATCTGGCTATCAAGTAACAGGGGTAGATTTCTCAAAGCGATCGATCGACTATGCAAAAGAGTCTGCACGAAAAAAAACAGTTGCCTATTTCCTACCTAAAACAAGACTACCTTGAGATGGAATTGACAGAAACTTTTGATTTGATCGTGATGATCTATTGCGACTTTGGTGCATTATCTGCAAACGATCGACATCTGCTGACAGCAAACATTTATCGCTGGTTGAAGCCTGGCGGAAAATTCTTGCTAGATGTCTTTAGTGCAACGAAATATGATCAGACTGTAGTGCAGCAATCATGGGAGTACTCAGAAGGAGCTGGCTTTTGGAGCGAGAACTCCTATCTTGCATTGAATAAGACCAGTAAATATCCCAACTTTGTCTGGCTAGATCAAACAATGGTGATCACTCAAGAGGATCAGATAACTTACAATGTGTGGACTAGTTGTTTTACAGAGCACTCATTGGCTGCCGAACTGGCTGCGGTTGGATTTAAAGAGTATCAGCTTTATAGCAACGTTTGTGGCGAAAGCTATACGAAAGAGAGTGAAACAATCGCGATGTTGCTAAAGAAGTAAACGGTAGGGTTACATTTTAGGGGACAATTCGCTAAAATGAAGAGGAGGGATAAAATGAAAAAAGTCTTATTGTTTCTGATGAAGCTTCCTTTTTCTGCCCATCAAATTAATGCAGATTTGTGAAGGAATATAGGGTAACAATCAAACAAGATTTGTTCAATAAATATAAAACTGCAGAAACATCGTTGAGAGGAGGCGTATCATGGAAGAATTACAAAAAATACCGAATGTAGGAAAGGTTCTTGCCGAACACTTGCATGCGATTGGCATCGATTCGGTGGAGAAAATGAAGTCTGCAACAGCAGAAACCATTTTTATGCGTATTCGTACCCAGCGGGATCCCGGGGCTTGTCTACACATGCTCTATGGGATTGAGGGAGCAATACAAGGAATTCCTAAAACGCAGATTTCAGCTGCGAGAAAGCAAGAATTGCGAACGTTTTTCCAGACTGTTTCTTGATTGATTTGCAAAAGGAGTCAAACCAATCAGATTTGTGATCTAAAACACAAAAAAGAAGGACCATACAATGCCTGACAACTTCCGTGAAAAACATTGGAAGTGTCTGATTGATTGTTCGGTCTTTTTTTTTTTTTAGGGCATAGCTTTATGCTAATTACCTTTAAGCAGTTCTCTCAAAGTAGGCATTTCTTGGACTTGGTATTTTTCTTTAAAGGCGGCGATTTCAGCTGCCGAAAATTTTTCTGGATCCAATTTCAATTCCTCTACAGGAAGTGGACGAGCATTTTCGATCTTGATATCAATAACTACAGGGCCGTTGCTGGTTTTTGCTGCATCAAAAGCAGGTGTTAGGTCTTCGTAACGAGTGATGGTATATCCTTTTGCACCAAGTGCTTCCCCAACTTTCCCAAAGTCTGCGCCTTCTAGAAAGACTCCAAATTTCTTTTGTTCGGTATCCTCTTGTTCTGCTTCAATAAATCCAAAAGAATCATTAGAGAAGACGATATTGACGATTGGTAATTGGTATTTGACTTGGGTCAAAATATCCTGCATTTGCATGGAGAAACCGCCATCCCCACTCAATGTAAAGACTTGGCGATCGGGGAAACTCAATTGGGCGGCAATTCCTCCTGGAACACCGTTCCCCATCGTAGCGAACCAGCCAGAAGTGGTAAAACGCTGTTCTCCTGTCATGTCTAAATGTCGAATACTGTTGATCGTCACATTTCCGACATCACTGACGAAAATCGCATTCGGCTCGGCAATGCGGTTAATTTCTTTGAAGATCGGTTCTGGACGAAGAGGAGCTTGTTGATTGGTGTCAAAGTGATGGCGCCAAGCATGCCAGCGAACAATGTTTTCTTGATTTGCTGCCAGCCATTGGTCTGCTGGTCGCTCGGTTCCTAGGGTGACCCATTGATTCAACGCAGTGATCCCATCGCCTAACACCGAGACATCTGTGTTGTGCCGACGTCCAAATTTCGAGGAGTCAATGTCAACTTGAACAAAATTGGCTTTCGGATTAAAGAAACGACGACCAAATGGAAAATCGCTCCCCACGAAGACAATCAGATCCGCTTCGGCTAGTGCTTCGTTCGCAGGTTTTGTGGCAACTCTTCCGGCAAAGCCAAGAAAATTTTTATACATATCAGGAACGATTCCTTTCGCCAAAACAGAAGCCGCAACTGGCATCGAAAAGAACTCAGAAAATTCTTTGATTGCTGAAAATCCGCCGAATACCCCTTGTCCAATATAAAGAACGGGTTTTTTTGCTTGTTCAAAATAGGGGAGGGCAGCTTTTAAGTCTGCTTCATTAGGTAGGATCACCCCAGTTTTATGGTTTTTGGCTGTGGCGATCTCTTGGGCTTCAATCTCTTTGAAGCCAAAATCAACGGGAATCGTCACGACAGCGACGCCCCGAAATTTATAAGCAGCCTTGATAGCTTCATCTACCACGTGTGGCAGACTTTCAGGGGACATGACCGTTCGATTGTAGATGCTGACATCTGCAAACATCGGATTTTCATTCATTTCTTGGAAATCATTGTAATTCATTGAACTTGATGCCACTTGACCGAGTAATGCTACTACGGGTACATTATCCATTTGAGCATCATACAATCCATTGATTAGGTGGGTAGCTCCAGGGCCTGCTGAACCAAAGACAGCCCCGACTTTACCAGTTAGTTTGGCATCAGCAGCGGCGGCGAGAGCACCTGCTTCTTCATGGCGAACTTGGATATAGCGAACGGATTCGCGTTCTTGGTATAGTGCATCCATTGTGGAATTAAATGAACCGCCGGGAATGCCATAAATGTGACCGATCCCCCAAGCCTCAAAGACTTTTACCATGGCGACACCTGCATTGATTTTTGTCATTTTCTTCACTCACTTTCTCCTCTTTCTTTCAGTATAAAGTATTCTAAAAAAGACAACAAAAAATGTGACTCGACTCACAAGGGAAACTCCCGGTTATCAGCAATCAAATTCAACAGAGGAAAAATAGTACAAAGAATAGAAAACCTGCAAAAAAAGATGCACCTGTGTCAGATGCATCTAAAATCATGGTACCCTTATTCAGTCATCAGAGGCTTGTTCGCTAAAAGCCCTAGAAGTATGCGATTCTTTATGAAACTAATTGGATAATTCTGTGATAAAACGAGCCGCGATTTCTTTGGGGCGGGTAATCGCACCGCCTACAACGATACCTGCAACCCCTAGACGCTGAACTTGTTTGGCTTGTTCAGGAGAATGAATTCTTCCTTCAGCGATGACGGGCAACTGTTCAGCAACAAGTTGTTGGATCAGTTCGAGATCGGGTCCATCTGTTGGCTCACGGTCTTTGGTATAACCCGCTAATGTTGTGCCAACAAAATCGACCCCAGCTTGGTAAGCATTGCGGCCTTCTTCAAAAGTCGCAATATCTGCCATCAGCAGCTGGTCAGGATACTTTTCTTTGATTTTTTTGATAAATGCATTGATGGTTAGACCATCGTGCCTTTTTCGCAAAGTACAATCCAGCGCAATGACTTCGACACCGGTTGCAACTAATTCATCTACTTCGCGCATCGTAGCAGTGATGAACGGTTCTTCAGGTAGGTAGTCTCTTTTTATGATACCGATGATTGGCAAGGACACTTTTTCTTTGATTTGCTGGATGTCTCGTACAGAGTTGGCACGAATTCCGACCGCACCTGCTTCTTGAGCTGCCACCGCAAAAAGAGGGATCACGCCGCCTTCTTCGGTATAAAAGGGTTCCCCTGGAAGAGCTTGACAAGAAACGATCAAGCCACCAGATATTGCTTGTAAAAATTCTGTTTTGTTCATGGATACAGACTCCTTTTCTCGATTTGGTAGCTAGCGCTACGAATGCTACTAAGTTGATTTTGTCAATTTTGTTAATTTTTCAATTAAGTCAGCTATTCAAAGCGGCTTCTACCTTTGACTTCTTCAAAGGGACTATAGCATGGAAAAATGGCTTTTGTAAATGATTTCTCTCGGAAGCAGTCAAACGGCCAATGACTGCGAGGGCTGTGAAGATCCTTCTCGTTTTACTGAAAACCGCCGCTCATTCTCAAAAGGAACACTTCAAGCAAGAAACAAAATAAGTTTAGGGCTTTTTCTCATCAAAAAAGCTTTCCCAGAATTCAGATTCTGCACTGAGACAGAAATGATTCTGGGAAAGCACTTTTCAGTTGCAATTATTTTGTAGCGGCTCGTTTGAAAACAGGAATTTCATTATTAGAGCCATAATCATTCATAGTGATTTCTTTTAAGCGAGTCAGATCTTCTTCTGAAATTGTAAAAGCAACATCGGCGTTGTTCTTCATATGTTCCATGGATACTGTTTTTGGTAAAGGAAGGAGATCTAGTTGGAGACAATAGCGAATCGCTAGCTGCGGTACTGATACATGATATTTTTTAGCCAAAGAACGAAAGGGGCCCGCAAACATTTATTAGTCGAAGAATGAGAAAATTTGCGGCAACGTTTTGAGGAACTAAAAGGGACTTTGAATCGTTTAGATAACAAAATCAAGTACTATGACGAGCAATGGCAAGAGTAAGGATTGCTGCATTCCCGAAAGACGAAGGGCGTGCAGCAGTCCTTTATTAACTATTGTTTGTTTTCTCAGAGATTACGGTATTTATCAATGTCCAATGGCTGGTTTTCCGGTAATAATTCGTAGTCAAGCTGATTCGATTCATCATCATGGATAATGTGCAGCAATTGGTTTGAATCCTTGATGGGTCCTAGGCTGATAATAGTAAATCGGTCATTGATTACTTCCAAATTCTGGAGTGCCCCTGTAAAAACTTTACGTATATGGTGCGCAGTTTTTATTTTTTCCTCTGCTTTTTCTACCGCTTTTGTTAAAGTAAAGCCTTCATCAAGGAAACGTTTGATCAACTCAACTTTGATCACCGTGGGCAGTCGATATTTACGTGGCGCATTTTCTTCTTGAGGAACGGATTGGATAAGGCCTTTTTGTTCCCAGTAACGCAATTGACGCGGAGAGATTTCACACATTCGGCTAAGCTCGCTGATCCCTACCAGCAAATTGTCATTTTCTAATAATTTACGAAAGGTTTGAGACATGCTTTCTCCATTCTTGTAAAGGTATTTGTTTATATTGTAACTTGTTTTACTTTTGTGTCAAGTAGGTTGACAAATAAGTGGGAAAGTTTTAAAGTGTATAGTGCTGTTGAAAAATTTTGTGAAAAGAGTGTGAAATATGACAAATAATCGTCCTTTAGATATATACGGTAAACCGTACAATCGTTCTTTATTGGTTGTCGTTTTGCTGATCGGTACGTTTTGTACAGTATTGAATCAAACATTACTGACGACTGCCTTTCCAACCTTGATGAATGCCTTCGATATTACGGCTTCTGATGTTCAATGGTTGACGACCGGATTCTTGCTTGTTAATGGGATCATGATTCCAATTACCGCTTGGCTGATTAATAAATTCAATTCGAAAAATTTGTATTTAACTGCCATGACGATTTTCTTAATTGGTACAATTGCTTGTTTTGCAGCACCTAATTTTTCGATCTTACTATTAGGTCGTTTGATTCAAGCTGCCGGTGTTGGTATCTCCATGCCGTTGTTGCAAAATATCATGTTATCGATCTTTCCGCCAGAAAAACGCGGTTCTGCAATGGGAATGTCGGGGATCGTTATTGGGTTGGCACCAGCTTTAGGCCCAACACTATCCGGCTGGATCATTGACCACTATACTTGGCGCTATTTGTTTGGAATGGTCATTCCAATCGTTATTTTAGTATTGATCTTAGCTGTCTTCTTGATGAAGAGTGTTATCGAGCTGTCTCATCCGAAAATTGATATTTTTTCTGCCATTCTTTCAACCATCGGTTTCGGAACATTGTTGTATGGTTTTTCCAGTGTCGGAGACAAGGGCTGGGGAAGCGTGGAGGTCATTAGTTTCTTAGTAGTTGGGGTCTTGTTTATCGCCTTTTTTGCTTGGCGACAATTGCACATCGAGCATCCATTTTTGGAATTACGCGTCTTTTCATCGAAAACATTCACATTAGCGGCCATTCTTTCAGGTGTGACCAATATGGCCTTGGTGGGCGCAGAAATGGTCTTGCCTTTATATATCCAAAATATTCGGGGAGAATCTGCCTTTCATTCTGGTTTGATGCTTTTACCTGGGGCATTGGTAATGGGGGCGATGATGCCGATCACTGGGGCAATTTTTGATAAGTATGGGGCAAAGCGTTTAGCTATTACCGGTATGTTCATTTTGACTGCTGCAACATTGCCTTTTGCCTTTTTAACAAAAGACACACCGATCTTGCATATCGTCATTCTTTATGCGATTCGTATGTTTGGGATTTCCATGGTTATGATGCCAGTTACTACTTCTGGTATGAATGCTTTGCCAGGAAACTTGATCAGTCATGGTACAGCAGTTAATAATACTTTCCGTCAAGTTGCCAGCTCAATTGGAACGGCGATTTTGATCAGTGTCTTATCAAATGTAACCAAAGGAAATCTTCCAAGTGAGGGCTTGTTGAAGGCAACACCGCTTGCTTACAAAAAAAAAGCGATCGAAGCAACGCTTTCTGGTTATCATGCTGCTTTTTATGTCGCTGTTGTCTTTGGCTTTTTAGGCTTTTTGATTGCCTTTGCATTGAAGAAAAAAGAGCCTCAGTTGACTGTTCTTAAAGGAGGTGACGGCAAATGATGTTAGTGATTGTCGTCATCAGTGTAATTGCCTTTGCGTTATTAAATGTTTTTGCCAAAAATAAAGTCCAAACTGTTATTTCACTTCTCTTTGGTTTGGTTTTTGTCTTAAGCTTAACAGCAATGATGGCCAATCTATCCGCACATTTTGGAATGGAAAAAACCACCACAACGACTACACAGCCGTTAGTTTCAAGCAGTGACAATGATCAGTTGCCAATGCTGTTGTATCAACCTTTGGGTGATGGAACTGAGAAAATCTATTTGTACCGCACAGATGAGTCGCAAAAGAAACCAAAACAAACAAGAATGGACCATGTGACGAATCATGTCGTCGAAGATGCCAAATCGGCACAAAAAGAAACGAAAACGACCCGTTGGACGTATAAAAATGATTTTTATCGTTTCTTGTTTGGAATAGCTGGGAATGATGAAGAGTTTATTCGTGAAAAGAATACGTTCTCTCTTCCAGATTCTTGGACTCTCTTAACTGTTGATCAAGCGAAAAAACTAGCCAGTCTTGTTGAAAACCAACAAGAAGCGATGAAAACAGAAGCACAAACTTTTGTTCAAGAGAAGATGCAAGCCGCTTTGATGGCTGACCCAACAATGGATGCTGCGGAACAAAAAGCAAAAATCAGTCAATTCACTGCAGAATTTCAAAAAGAAGCAATAGCAAAACTGATTCAAGAAGCAAAAAAAGAATAAAAAAATCCCTCTGCTCCAAGAGAGTGAATCACTCCCAAAAGTTAGCTTTTATGGCTAACTTTTGGCGAATGGTTCAATCACTCTAGTTGCAGAGGGATTTTTTGTTGATTAAAAAGTGAACTGCTCAATGCGATCAAAGGCTTCTTTTAGCATTGGCATTGATTGCGTAGCAGCTAAACGGACATAATGATCACCAGTCGTCTCACCAAAAGCTTTACCGGGAATCATTAGCACGCTAGTATCTTTTAAAAGTTTTTCAACGAAAGTAACAGAATCCAAGCCAGTTTTTTCTATGTTGATGAAGGCATACATACTTCCTTTGACAGGAGACAAAGAAAGAAAAGGAATAGTAGCGACTCGTTGCTGAATGTAACTTAGCCGTTTTTTGAAGGTTTCCACGACTGCTGGAACAAGTTCGTCGTAGTGATTCAACGCATAGATTCCCGCTCGTTGTGAGGGGGTAGGAGCAGAATAAGCAATACTTTCATTAATCAACTTGGCTGTCTGATTGATGGATAAAGGAGCGATCATGTAACCAATCCGCCAGCCAGTCATAGCAAAAGCTTTTGAAAAACTGCTAAAAGTAATCGTCCGCTCAGGCGCAAAAGTGGCCATAGGAACAAACTCTTCCATAAAACAAAAGGCTTCGTACACTTCATCTGACAAGATCAACAAATCATTTTCTTCGGCAACTTCAGCAATTGCTTTAAAAGTTCTCGGCGAAAAGACAGCACCAGTGGGATTGTTGGGAGAATTAATGATAATGGCTTTTGTTTTGTCGGTAATCGCTGCTTTTAATACATCAATAGCGATCTGAAAACCATCTTTTTCAAAGGTAGGGATGAAAACCGGGCTTCCGCCAGCCATTTCAACTTGCTGCTTATAAGGAGAAAAGTAAGGCTCATGGATAATTACTTCATCTCCAGGATCCAAGATCGCGCACAAGGCAAGATACATGCCATGTAACGCACCAACTGAGGCCCGTACTTGATCGTTGGCGAAAGTCAATCCATAATGGGTCTGATAAAAATCGACAACAGCTTGAATAAAATCGGAACTACCATCAGAAGCCGTGTATTTTGTATGTCCATTTTTGACGTCCGTAAAAGCGGCAGCAATGATCGACTGATCAGTAATCAAATCAGGATCGCCGATGGACAGATCTATCAAATTTGGTGTTTTCTTGGCAATCGTTGCAATGTCCATTAGTAAATTTTCTTCGGGTGTTTGAAATCGTTGTGCAATCATCGACTGTTTCATAGGTTCATCTCCATTTTTTATAGTACTTTTCTTAAAAAATCTTGTGTGCGGCTATTTTGCGGATGGTCAAAGATCGCTTCAGGTGTTCCTTGTTCTTGAATGACACCGTCAGCCATAAAGATCACGCGATCCGCTACTTGCTTGGCAAAGCCCATCTCATGAGTCACAACGACCATCGTCATGCCTTTCTCGGCAAGTGCCTGCATCACCGCTAATACTTCACCAACCATCTCCGGATCAAGTGCAGAAGTCGGTTCATCAAAAAGCATCACATCTGGATCCATAGCCAACGCACGAGCAATAGCTACTCGCTGTTGTTGCCCACCAGATAAACTTGCAGGATAGCTAGTCGCTTTGTCTGCTAATCCAACTTGTTCCAAAAGTGCGTAGGCTTTTTTCTCAGCGGTCTCTTGATCTTGTTTTTTTACTTTTATGGGGCTGATGGTGATGTTCTCCAAAACTGTTTTATGAGGAAACAGATTAAAGTTTTGGAATACCATACCCATTTTTTGACGAATTTGATCGATCACAATCTCTTTAGCCAAAAGATCGTTTCCTTCAAATTCGATTTGACCACTGGTAGGTTGTTCTAAAAGATTCAAACAACGCAGAAAAGTACTTTTGCCACTTCCAGAAGGTCCAATGATCACAACGACTTCACCCGCGGAGATTTCAAGATCGATCTCTTTCAGAACTTCTGTCGCACCAAAATTTTTTAAAAGTTTTTTTACGCTAATCACTTGTTTTCATTCTCCTTTCTGCAACTCCTAGTAATCGTGAAAGAGCAAAAGTCAAGACAAAATAAATCAAGGAAACAATCACGTATGGTAGGAAAGGTTTGAAACTGGCACCTTGGACGACCCCTGTTTGGAAGATCAATTCGGAGACACCAATGACAGAGACAACAGAAGACTCTTTGATGACTGTCACAAATTCATTGCCGAGAGCAGGTAAAATGTTCTTGATGGCTTGCGGAAAAATAATGAAGCGCATCGCTTGAACTTGATTCATTCCTAATGAACGGGCTGCCTCCAACTGACCTTTGTTGACCGCATTGATCCCCGCACGAATGATTTCAGCCACATAGGCGGCACTATTAAGTGCAAGAGCGATACAACCTGCCGTTAATTTGGATAAATCCAGACCTAGTACGCCAGTCCCAAAATAAACGATAAAGATCTGTACTAAGAGCGGGGTACCTCTCACGTATTCAATATAAACAATCGCAATCCAACGCAAAATTTTTGACGCAGAAAGTTTCATAAATGCCAGTAGACTACCAGCAATCGAGCCAAAGAGTACACCGACAAAGGCTAAAAAAATAGTATAACCGGCTCCTGAGAGATAAAAGGGCAGATATTTGCTAAAGAAGCCTTCTTCAGGTGCTCCTGTTTCTTCATTGAACATTAGAGCATAGGCTTCATCTTGATATTGACTCAATAGATCGTTATCGACAATCGTCTTGATGGAAGCATTGATTTTTTCCAGGAGCAGCGGCGCCTCTTTTGAAATAGCAATTGCTGTTTCTTTCGTACCTTTCTCAAAGACCACATCGTCGGCAATTGCTAAGTTATCATTTGATTGAACATAGGCTTCCGCCACAGGACCTTCCATCACAACAGCATCCACTTTTTTTGAGTTTAAATTTGTGATCAGATCCGGAACTTTTTGCAAAGAGGTTACAAGTGAGCCGGACAACTCATTCTTAGCTAATTCTTCTTGTGTGGTTTGTTTTTGAGCACCGACAGCTACACCGTTGAAATCTGCTGTTGATTGAAACCGGTTCTGATCTTCTTTTCGAACAATCACTTTTTGTTGGACTTCCATATAAGTGTCAGAAAAGTTGACTTCCTTTTTACGTTCATCGGTAGCAGCCATCCCCGAAATGACAAGATCGATTTTTCCAGTTTTTAATGCTCCTAACAGCGCATCGAAACCTAATTCTTCAATTTTAAGATCGACACCTAGATCATCAGCGATTTTTTTGGCAATTGATAGATCAAAGCCGACAATTTCGTCTTTGCCATCAATCGTGGCATGAAATTCATAGGGGGCATAATCCGCAGATAAGCCAACGATCAATGCACCATTTTGTTTTATTTTTTCATAGACGGGATCTGTTGTTTCAGCGTGTACCAGTTTTGTGGTAACACAAAAGAACAGGACGATCAGTATCATTGTTGAAGCGAACCATTTACACATCTTTTTCATTCAATTACTCCTTTTTTGTTTTAAAATACAATAATAGCTTGAATTATGTATAAAAATACAACAAACGTTAGAAATATCGTATCATACCTTTGTGGGAAGTCAATCCCTTTCTTGGAAAAATCACGAAATATATTTGAGTTTTCAGAAAAAACAGTGTTTTCTATAAGTTTACAGGTTGAATTGTTTTTTACAAATTTGTAATATAAGAAAATTTGTTTCAGAAAATTTCCGGAAATTATGAAAATATTTAAGATTCATTCGGCTTTTTTGATTAGCTTAAAAGAAACTTGTAACAGTTAATCGATCTTCTGTTTACTATTAAAGCCTTATTTAGCAAGGTTTTAAGTATTTCTATTTTTTATTTGGTACGTTATTTAATTTCTTTTATCAAAGTGAAATATTTCGTCATCGAACTGTTACCAAGGACTTAACGTATCTTGCTATTATTTATCAAGTCGTTACGACGAAAACTTACATAGAGCGAGGGAAATAAAATTTATGAAATCAATTAAAACATTCGTATTAACTACAGCCACAATTGCTGGTTTTGCTGCACTAAGTACAACTGCTAACGCAGACGAAATCAAACATGTGGTGAAATCTGATGACACATTATCTGGTCTTTCTTTAAAATACTTTGGTAATTTAGATCATATTGATCAAATTGCAAAAGACAACAAACTGAAAGATCCTAACATCATCTACGATGGTACAACTCTGATTATTGACACCGACAAAAAAGTATCATCAGATAACCAAGCAAGTGAACAACCTGCAAAAGAAACAACACAAGCAGAAGACCAATCTGCCAACGAAAACCAATCTGAATCTGCAGCAAGCAGCTATTCTGGAACAACGATGACGATGGAAGCAACAGCATATAGTTCTGATCCAGCAGATGTTTTAGGCGGCGGAACTGTGACAGCTACCGGCCAAAACTTGTTGGAAAATCCGATGGCAGTTGCGGTGGACCCATCTGTGATCCCTCTAGGCACAAGACTTTATGTTGAAGGTTATGGAGAAGCCATCGCCAGCGATACCGGTGGTGCGATCAAGGGAAATATCATCGACGTGCATTTCCCAACAAATGCACAATGCGAACAATGGGGCCGTCGGACCGTTCAAGTAACGATTCTTGATTAATTTCTCCAAATTTTAAGAACAGACCCATGCACGTATGAGGCTAGGGCATAAGTAAAAACAGTCAGAAAGATTTTCGAGAGGACAGTTGTTCCTTAAAGATCGGGTCTGGCTCAACTTATGCCTAGCCTTTTTGTATACTCAGATAAAAAAGGATGCCTCTATGAACTTTGCCCAAGACATTTTGCTTTTTTCTTGAGATAATGAATCAAAGAGGAGGCGTTCAAGTGAAGGTAGTATTGATACGGCATGGCGAAAGCGAAGCAAATTTTGAAAACTATTGGACGGGCTGGCTGGATGTGGCCTTGACAGCAAAGGGTCGGGAACAAGCTTGGCAAGCGGGAGAAAAAATCAAAGAATTGGGTATTTCTTTTGATGTAGCATTTGCTTCTTATCTTCAGCGAACCATCATCACCTGCAACACTGTTTTGGAAGCAAGCGCTCAATTGTGGGTACCTACCTATAAGACATGGCGGTTGAATGAAAGACACTACGGACAGTTAGTCGGTGTCAATAAAGATGAAATGGTTGCTCGTTATGGAAAAGGTCAAGTCCAAAAGTGGCGACGAGGGTATAATGAACCGCCGCTGTATGTTTCAGAAAATCATTTTGATCGTCGTTATGACGACTTAGATCCACGCTTGATTCCTAAAGGAGAAAACCTAGGAATGGTCGTTGAAAGGATCACCCCTTTTTGGTCGGATGATGTTGTTCCCTTCATTCGATCAGGAAAAAATGTCTTGATCACAGGCCATGGCAATAGTTTGCGGGCTTTAGTGAAGTATTTGGAGAATGTACCTGAAGAAGAAGTCGACAAAATCGATGTCCCCAATGCAGAGCCAATCATTTATACCTTTGATTCACAAGCTGTTTTACAAGAACGGCTGGGATAAAGACGAACATTATTACTAAAAACCGCGCTTTCGTATGAAGTTTCATCGAAAGTGCGGTTTTCTTATGCTATAATAAGAAAAATTTTATGAAAGGCGGGCTCTTATGAAAGCAGTATTGACCGTTATTGGAAAAGACAAGGTAGGGATCATCGCAGGCGTCAGCCAACTATTGGCAGAGTTAGACATCAATATCCTCGATGTTTCACAAACCATCATGGAAGAATACTTTACGATGATGATGTTATTATCGATGGAGGCAAATGCAGATTTTGAAACGATTCGTGAGCAATTGCATACCAAAGGCGAAACACTAGGTGTTAAAATCAGTATTCAAAACCAAGAAATTTTTGATACCATGCATAAATTATAGGAGGGCTTCTATGGAAATCAATCAAATACTAGAAACCATTCGCATGGTTGAAGAAGAAAATCTTGATATTCGTACCATTACAATGGGAATCTCTCTTTTAGACTGTATCGATGCCGATATCGATCAGATGTGCGAAAAAATCTATCAAAAAATTACGACAAAAGCCAAGAACTTGGTGCGAGTTGGCGAACAAATCGAAACAGAATATGGTATTCCAATCATCAACAAACGAATCTCTGTTACCCCGATTGCCATTGTTGTGGCAGCCAGTCAACCGACGCCACAAGACTGTGTGAAGGTAGCTAAAACATTGGATCGGGCAGCTGAGACAGTAGGGGTCAATTTCATCGGTGGCTACAGTGCTCTGGTTGAAAAAGGGTATCAAGGCGGTGATTTAGCATTGATCCAATCGATTCCAGAAGCGCTGGCAGCAACGAACTTTGTCTGTTCTTCGGTCAATATTGGATCAACCAAAGCTGGAATCAATATGGATGCTGTTCGGTTAATGGGGGAAACAGTCAAACAAACGGCTGAAGCTTCAGATATGGGATGTGCGAAATTAGTTGTTTTTGCAAACGCAGTGGAAGACAACCCGTTTATGGCCGGTGCTTTTCACGGTGTCGGAGAAGCAGATGTCGAGATTAATGTAGGCGTCAGCGGTCCTGGAGTGGTCAAGCGTGCGCTTGAAAAAGTCAAAGGAGAATCTTTTGACGTCGTTGCAGAAACAGTCAAAAAAACGGCTTTCAAAATAACCCGTATGGGGCAACTCGTCGGACGGGTAGCTTCAGAGCGTTTAGGGGTTCCTTTTGGGATCGTCGATCTTTCTTTAGCACCTACTCCGGCTGTAGGGGATAGTGTGGCGCTCATCTTGGAAGAAATGGGTCTGGAATCCGTTGGAACTCACGGGACAACGGCTGCATTGGCGTTGTTGAACGACGCCGTCAAAAAAGGCGGCGTCATGGCCTGCAATCATGTTGGTGGTTTATCGGGTGCTTTCATCCCGGTTTCAGAAGATGCAGGCATGATCAAAGCAGTTGAAAGTGGTTTGTTGAATCTAGAAAAGTTAGAAGCGATGACAGCAATTTGCTCGGTGGGCTTAGACATGATCGCAATTCCTGGAGATACTACTGCAGAAACGATTGCTGCGATGATTGCTGATGAAGCAGCAATCGGCGTCATCAACCATAAAACAACGGCGGTACGTATCATTCCGGCTAAAGAAAAACAAGTAGGAGACCGAATCGAATTTGGTGGTTTACTAGGCACAGCACCTGTTATGAAAGTTAATCCAGCTAAATCTGCTGACTTTATTCAGCGAGGCGGCCGAATTCCTGCGCCGATTCATTCTTTCAAAAACTGATCATCTTCTGAAACTGCGATATAAGGAACACACAAAATCAAATGCTCTCGATTGGACGAAAAGGTGATTACTTTTCGAACATTCGCTCATAAAGACCTAATGGTATTTTGGAGGGGATGCTAGTAAAAAAATCGGACATTTTGTTTAGTGTAGCACTTAGTTCGCAGTTTCTTCTTTGTGATCTAAGGCTTTAGCCCTATGCTGATCATCTGGAAATAATATACAATTAACGTAATTTTATACAGATAGGGGTGTCAAGAATGAAAAAGAGGGTAGTGGGCAGCTCCATACTGGTAGTGATCGTCATGTTCGTGCTACTTGTTCCCCAAAAAGTATTTGGTCAAAGTTTTGTGAAGGATAATGCAGGGGTCCTCTCAGCAGAGACAATCGCAAAAATCAATCAATTAAACCAAGAGAGGTTCCAAACGTTGCCAGGAAGTCCAGAATACGCTGTTGTCACGCTTAAAAACTTAGACGGCCAAACGATCGAGACAGTAACCAATCAGTTATTTGATGAATACAGTTTTGGTCAATCCGCGTATAACAATGGCTTAGTCTTTGTGTTTGCCATCGAGGACCGGGAATTTCGTTTAGGCTATGGGGATGGCTTAACGTATATTTTTTCTGATTTGTCAGATGATGACCTGATCGATGAAGATACAAAAGTTCTTTTGCGTGATGAAGACTATGATCAAGCTGTTTTAAATGCTTCTGATCGCGTCTATGAGGAAATGGAAACAGCGGACGAAACGGTTGGTCTGAACAAAATTTATGCGGATGGGCAACAGCTACTGGCAGAAAAAAAGGCCCGAGAAGCCGCAGAGTCAAAGAAATTCTGGTTGCTGTTTTGGCAACTTGTTAGTTCAGTTAGTGCATTGATTATTGCAGCTATTAGCGGAGTGATAGGCTGGCGCAAGCGCCAAACGAAGAAAAGTTTTCAAGCAGCCAATGTGATTCCTCCTCATATTCATTCGGATCCAGCGTTTGATGAAAAGGCTTTTTACAGATGGGCAAGTAAAAGAAGGAATTATCAGACCTTCAATCACTATATTGTTGCTGGAGAGTGTTTGAAGGCGTTAAAAATGTACCTGCTTAGTGAAGTTATTCCGAGGCAATTAGCTGAGTTTGAAAGAATCAGTCCGCAACCAGCTAGAAACCAAATGATTCAACAAGCATTGAAAAATCCGCAGTTGGCCGATCAATTCGTGCAAGAATATATGAAAGATCATAAAAATTTGAAGATCTTTGGGCAAAAGTTAGCCCAAGGCCATGACACATTGAGAACCTATGAAACACAATTGCAGCGGCAACTCAAGGAACAATTACGAGATTATGATTTAACTGGAGATATTCTTGCAGAAAATGCTTATTTGATTCCACAGTATAAAAAAGAGATTCAGCAGTTGGCGGAAGAAGAAATTCAGCGGCGTAGTCTCAACAACGATTATTTGGCTATGCTGCTTACGAAGGAAAAGACGTATCCTGAAATGGTGCAGACGAGTTCTCAGGAAATAGCTAGCTTGATTGATTCTGTTAAAACGGATGCTTTGTTTACTATCGATCTCCATGAAGTATATAAAAATCATCCAGATCTACAAAAACAAGTAGGTGATTTTTCGGGGGAAGATCGTTCAGAACTATTGAATAATGCTCGTCGTGAATACAATCCAACCACTATGGATCAATCTTTAGTTTATTTGTTACTCATCAATCATGTCACGCGACAAGAACAGGTCATCGCAGAGAGTAAAAGCTCGGATAGTGATTTCGGTGGCTTTGGCGGTGGGTCCAGTAGTGGGGGCGGAATTTCCGGAAGCTGGTAATTTTTAAGGGCTGTGACAAAAGGTTGTCATAGCTCTTTTTTCGAACGCACGGTAAGCGGTCGCTTTTGCAGTAATAAGCCGTAATTTCTTGCAACTAATCACTTCTGTCTCAACCACTTTGCCTTTTGATCTAAAGACAAAGGCGGACTTTTGTGATAAACTTTGTAAAGTTGCTGAAAAAACATTTTTTTCACGGAAACATTTCAGCTTATTTTTAGAAAATGAGGGTTGTACATGTATCATTCGTATATTTGGGACTTTGACGGCACATTGTTTGACAGTTACCCAATCATGTTAGAGGCGTTTCTTAAAACATTGAAAGACGCTGGATTTGATCCCAATTCGAGAGAAATTTATCGCATCTTGAAAGCATCGTCATCAAAACAAGTAGCTGAGAAATATCAATTGGATTTCATTGATTTTAGCGCTCGTTTTAAAGCATATGAAGCACTAGATGAGCGGCTACCCGTTTCATTTCCGGGAACGAAAGAAGCTTTACAAGCAGTAGTAGACCATGGCGGAAAGAATTATATTTTGACCCATCGTGACGTTGTTTCAACGAAAGAACTTTTAATGAAAGAAAATCTTGACCATTTGATCGTAGAGATCGTGGGACCGGAGAATAATTTTCCCCGCAAGCCGGACCCAACGTCTTTGAATTATTTAGTGGAAAAATATCAATTGGACAAAACAACGACTGTAATGATCGGTGATCGTGCGATGGATGTGCTGGCTGGACGAGGGGCAGGGGTGCAAACGATGTTCTATGATATTGAAGGATTGCTAACTGATTTGGATGCAGACCATGTCGTTCATTCCATGAAAGAAATCGAAGAAATTATCAAGTCTTGAGCAATCAAGACTTTTTTTGCGTACTTCTTTTTGAGGTGATTCATTATGGACAAGTGGTTGGATTTTGGGAAAAAATATTGGCATTTATCCTTGAGCGCGCTGTTGGTCATTCTTTTTCTATTTGGTTTGTTTTTTACCCCGAATGAGCCAGAATGGCCCGAAGCAGAAGAATCTTCACCAATTTTCGAATCAGAGAGTAGGAAAGAGTCATTGGACCAGATCGTTGTAGATATCAAAGGAGAAATCCGAAATCCGGGTATTTACACCTTACCTAGTGGAGCTCGACTGTATGAGCTGATCCAATTAGCGGGCGGGGTCACTGATGAAGGAAATGAAGAAGTCATGAATTTTGCCCAAGAATTGTCAGATCAACAATTAGTAATCGTTCCTCATTTAGATGATCCGGTAGTTTACGCTGACAACGGAGCAGAAGGAACACTTGCTCAGAACCAGATCGATTTAAATACAGCAGATAGCAGCCAGTTACAAGAGCTTCCAGGCATTGGCGCGAAAAAGGCAGAGGCAATCATCGCTTACCGTGAAGAAAAGGGTTTTTTTAAAACCGTGGAAGAAGTGAAAGAAGTTTCTGGTATTGGCCCTAAAACTTATGAGGCTTTGGAGGGGTTGATCAAGGTGCGATGAAAAATAAGAGAAAGAATAAGAGAATAAGCTCGCGATTCAGTGGCTTTTCTGTTTCGTTGTTGTAGGGGGTATAGGGAGTATAGGGGTATAAGGGGTATAAGGTAAGTAGAGAAGTCATTTTTATTTAGTAGAGCGATCGGGTGAAACAAGTCAGTATCGCGACGTATTATGCTAACAAAAACACACTCTGTCGCAGGCGGCCGGTGGTTGTAAAAATTAATCTTTTGCTCAAAAAGAGTCAATCGATACAACTATATGTTGTATCGAATGCTAGGGGATCTAAGGAATTTATCGTGTGAATACAAAGTAGACCTTTTCTCACTGTGTAATCCATTTGTTTATTTCAGCAGGAAAAGATTTGCTAAAGGTAAGCTATACCGATTACATGAAAAATTCTTCATTTTTCCCAAGATAAAATTAAAAATAATTTTGAAAACAATTTTTTTGCCTAAACTTTTCCTCAGAATGCTATCAATTTCATTTCTTCCTATTTCCTGATAGTTTATAATAACGGACGTAATAAATTCGGGAAAGGAGCGAGCCTATGCTGGAAAGGTATATAGAAAAATGCGTGATTCGTCAAGTCTATCTTTGCGAGCAGTTGTATGAGAAGGAAAGCGTGCTTATTGACCGTTTAGCCGAACAGCTGGATGTCTGTCCTGCGACCATTATCAATGACATTGATAAAATTCTGCTTTTACTAAAAGAACGCATTGCTACCGCCACTCACGAGAAGCATACATATCAAGTGGTTTTTACTGCCGGATCTTCCTTATCAGAGCTTACTCAAACCATTTATCAAGGATCCTATTTTTTACAAGTTCTCTATCAATTTTTGATTGGAGAGAGAAGTTGGCAAAAAATATCGGAAGAGGTGTTTATTTCATTAAGCAAGGTTTATACCATTCGGACAGACTTATGGAGATTTTTTGAGGAAATGGGCTATTTAAATGAAGAGCAAGAGGAGGTCGAGATCCCCGAGAAAGACTTCCGCTATCTTCTATTGGCTGTAATGAACTATTTAGGAAAACGTCCTGAAAAAAATCAGTCTTTTATTGAGCAGGCTTGTGAAGAACTGATCCAATTCGTGGAACAACGTTTTTTTCTGCGTTCTTATCCTGAAGACGAACGTCAAATCATTCATTTAGGGATCCACATCGGATTAGCAAGAAGCCGAATAGCTCCTATTTGTTTTGCATCAAGGGACAAGGAGATGGCACGACAGACACCGCTATTTCAATTATTACAGCAAGGTCTTAAAGAACTTGTAGTTTCTTTGTGTAGCAATGAGGACGAAGAATTTTACATCTATTCACTTTTTAATTCACGCAAGTATCAGTGCAATAATCTGGAGCTGTTGCAAAGAGATTTTGAAGTCGTTTATCGTAATCACATTCATCGCTGTCCGGAGATGTTGGAACTCACGCATTTATTACAAAACCGATTAGGAATCTCCGAGAAAAATCATTTGTTGTTCGAAAAAGCGTTACTACCGTTTCTTCGTTCCGCTTGGGGGGACATGCAGATCTTTCAAACGGATCGTCTATTCTTTCTCTACCCAAGTGAGAGGGAAATGTTTGATCAAATAATGGAGAGCCTTGGGTTATGGGCAAACCAAAACCAGCAGATGATTCGATGGAATGACAATCTGGTTCGTAAATTGACGATTTTACTAAGTTTGCTTCCTGATGCTGAAAAAACTGAACATTTGGAAGTGTATATTGTTGCACCTTCTGATTTTAAATACTTGTATTATCGCCAACAGTTAGAAGAAATGTTAGATGAGCACTTTACCATAAGCAATATGATCTATCACCAATTAACTGATGTGGTGGATGATGTCTTTTTTTGTACCAAACGAATGATTTTATGTGATGCTTCTCTTTATCAAGAAACACTTCAAACGAAAAATACTAAAATTTATCCGGTGACTTTCAACACTGTTTCCTCTGTTATCTTAGCTATCAATCAGACACTATATCAACGAGTCGAGGAAATCTTTGCAACAAAGAGTAATTGAAAAGACTGAAAAAGATAATTATTGATACAAAGAGAGGGATTGCGCACAGCCGTGCGCAATCCCTCTCTTTGAACTAAAGTAGTGCAAGCGAATGGCACTACTTGGGACAGTTCCGCAATAGAAGTAACGTTGAGAGCTCTAATGATTTTGGGGAAGTTTCTTGCTAGAACGTGTTGGCCTTTTTAATGAGTAAAGCCGTAGGTTTTGATTTCTTGTTTTTTATGATAGACCAGATGAGCCTGATCAAGTGCCAGCAGAGCTTCTTTCATGTCTTGAATATAATCGTGGGCCATATTCATACCAAAGTCTGCACGAATGACCAATCGTTGGATAATTTGGTCGTCTAAATTGGCTGGTAATGGATAAGCTGGAACTTGCCAACCTTTCATGAGTAAACGGTCTGCTAAGTCATACAACGTCCATTCCCGTTTTGAATCGTCTTTCAATTTGTAGCAGACGATCGGAAGTTGAGCGCCATCATTGATCATTTCGAATAGATCGGTTTTTTCGATTTCTTTTGCCAAATAAAGAGCAACTTTATGGGTCTTGTCATGAATCGCTTTGTAACCATCAAAACCATAGCGCACAAAATTATAGTATTGTCCGATCAACTGAGCAGCACTATGGGAGAAGTTGATGGCCATGGTTGGTAACTCACCGCCTAAATAGCTGACTTTAAATACAAGTTCTTGAGGCAAGTAAGATTGATCGCGCCAAAGTACCCAACCCACACCCGGATAAACGAGACCGTATTTATGACCCGATGTGTTGATTGATATGACATTTGGTAATTGAAAGTCCCAGACGAGATCCGGTTCAGTAAAAGGGGTATAGAGACCACCAGAAGCAGCATCCACATGAATGTAGACTTTATAGTCCGTTGTTTGGTTGTATTGTTCAACAAGTTCATTCAATCCTTTAATGTCGTCATAGCGTCCTGTATAGGTGATTCCTAGAATGCCAACGATGCCGATCGTATATTCATCAACATAGTCCATCACTTTATCAAGATTGATCGACAAATGGTTTTCATCCATAGGGACTTCTCTCATCTCGATATCCCAGTAGACACAAAATTTTTCCCAACAAACTTGATAACCGCTTGAAATCACTAAATTAGGTTTATGAGCATTTAGATCGAGACCGAGTTTTTCCGCCCGATTACGCCAAGCAAATTTCATTGCCATCCCACCTAACATACAGGCTTCTGAAGAACCAATGGTAGAAGTGCCCATGAATTTTTCTTCTTTGCTTGCATGCCACAAATCTGCAATGATATTCACACAGCGATTTTCAATTTCTGCTGTTCGTGGATACTCGGATTTGTCGATGGCATTTTTTTCTAGAGTTTGTGTCATCAGCTTAACTGCTTCCGGTTCCATGTAGGTTTGACAGAATGTAGCTAAATTCAAACGGGCATTTCCTTCATCAAGTAGCTGATCTTGTACGAGCTGATAGGCCATTCTAGGTTCAACAGATTGTGGATTTAGTTTGTATTTCGGTAAATCTTCTCCTTCACAAACAGCTCCAAAAATTGGTTCCAAATAGTCTGCTTCTTCGCGGTTTTCTTTTCCATATAACATGATAATTCCTCCTAATAGATAAAAAATACGGTTAATGTTTGATTGTATACTTCTCGTTTTGAACGATGTGGTGTTCTCCTCGAGCGCTTGGATAAGTGGCAGGGTTCACATCTCCTGTTTTCATATGAACCGGTTCGTCGATTTGAGCTTCTTTGCCACGTTTGTCATGAAGTTCATAGAGAATGAATGGTAACAATAAAGTAACGATGAAACTAATCAACAAGATGACTTGGTAAGTTCTGTCTTCACTGGCAGGAATCGAAGAAGGTGGGAAGAACGAAACGAATAATGCGAGCAGCGACATGATGAGCCCTAATCCTGCGATTATTGTTTTTCCGATTGTTTTTCCTGGAACATTATAGGTACGAGGAAGATCTTTTTTCTTAAAAAGCAGAACAAAATAGCCCAAGAAAAACAGCAAATAACCAATCAAATAAATCACTACTGTCAGCGAAATAGCTACCAAGAAAGATAAGTTGTTTCCACCGCCGCCAAACGTTAGAACAGCACCCCATATTGAAACGATGATTCCTTGAATCATGATTAGCGGAACAGGGACGCCATGTTTATTGTGCTTTCGCAAAAAAGTCGGCAGTAATCCTCGTTGTGCCGCTGCAAACATACCTCTTGATGGGCCAACGACCCATGAGCTGACCTCACCCATGACACCAAAGGCAATCATTAGTGCGATTAACTTCACTAGCCAACCAAGATGCGGATTGAAGTGAAGCAACAACGATTCAAAGGTTTGAATCACTCCGGCACTGAGAGATAATTCTTTTTGCGGAATGACCGCAGCAACAGAGAAGCCGCCAATAGCGTCTAATGCAATGGCAAGAATGACTAGCAAAATCATTGCTAGTGGATAATTTTTTTGCGGATTTTTTAGTTCATTAATGTGGGAAGCAGAGGCCTCCACACCCATATAAGCCAAAATAAAAGAAACAAATACCACGAGAGTAGAAACTTTTGAAAAGTCAGGGATAAATGCTTTTTCACTCAGGGGTATTTGAATAGGATTTCCACCGATGAAATAAGCTGCTGCTAGCACAAATAAGAGGATAGAGGGAATGACGATCCCGATAACAAATCCTGCTTTTGCAATTTTTGCTGTTCTTTTGGTTCCACCTAACTGAGAAAACGTTAAGAGCCAAAAAATAATCAGCAAACCGATGTACTTCATCAATGGATCATTGTTGAGGGCGGGAAAATTCAGCACATAAGAAAGTGCTCCTAAGATGAAGTAAATCATCGTAACAAACCCGACAGTAATCTGAAACCACTGAAAGAAGATCGCTGCAAAGCCAAACCGTTCGCCTAATGTTTCACTAACCCAACTAAATATCCCACCGTTCTGCCAGCCTTTTACCGTCGACATTTCTGCCGCGCAGAGTGCAACAGGCAAAAACCAGAGGATACCTCCTAATAATAAGAAGAAAACCAAATGAAGTTGTGACGTGGCAAAAGTTGGGTACTCGTACACAGTCAGGACCATCGAGGCTGTTAGTGCGAAAAAACCAAATAAAGATAATTTTTTCTCGTTCATCAAATCGCTTCTTTCTAAGTCTAATATCTTTTTGGCGCTGTTATCTCGGAGGAGAAAGCTGATGTATGCTTCTGTTCATTGTGTGTCCACCTCTTTTCTTACAAAACGAAGTATAAAACTTTTTGGGTAAGAAAATTTCCAAGTTTTTTCTGAAAACAAAAGTGAAAAAGAAAAAAAGCTGGAAATAAAAAAGAAGCGTGTATTTTGCTGTTAAAAAAAAGCAAGAGCACTCGAAAGGCGTATTATTTTATGTACCCCTGAAAAACTAGAAATAGGCAGATGGTGTTGCTACAAAGGTTTTATGAAAAATTTGCGTTAGGCAAGTGTTTCAATGAAAGGGAGGAATCGGAAGAAGAAAGAGAGAAAAGGCGAAAAAACTATTATACCTGGGAAGAGTAAAGTGAGGATCTTTCGTTCCATCCGTTAATAGCATCAAATATTAGTAGCATCAAAGAAAATAACAAGCAGTTTTATTCCCAGTCCCTTAATCAAAAACAATACCCAGCAGGTAGTGGAGTCATTTTGAGAACTGTTTGACTGACGGTAGCAGTAGGAAAAACAAGCAGAAGTGAATGGAGAAAAAGACACTAAAATTCATTAGCCCCTAGATTAATCAGTGGGGGTATAGTATATTATAAAAAATTGTGTACTATTATTTCGCAATCGGAAAAATAGAAAAAGGAGGTACGCAGATGACAAGCGATCTGAATAAAAAGAATCAATGGGTTAATTCTCAAAACCGATCGATAGAAGGAAATAAACGAATCCCTTGGGACCAGTATTTTATGGCTCAAGCTGTTTTACTTTCTCTTAGAAGTACATGCTCTCGGTTAGAGGTGGGGGCGACACTAGTCAAGGACCGACGGATTATTGCCGGCGGCTACAATGGCTCAGTTAGTGGAGACGTTCATTGTATTGATGAAGGCTGCTATGTGGTTGACGGACATTGTATCCGCACGATCCATGCAGAAATGAACGCATTACTGCAATGCGCCAAGCTAGGTGTTTCAACCGACAATGCCGAGATTTATGTGACACACTTTCCATGTTTGCCTTGTACGAAGGCGATTTTGCAGGCAGGCGTCAAGAAAATTCATTATCTGAATGACTACCGCAATAATCAATATGCTCTAGATTTGATTCAACAAGTTGGTGCTACCGTCCACCAAGTTGAACTTGATCCAGCATATTTTGAAAAATTATCTTTTGGTGCCTTGAATGGGGCTACACATACAAACATGCCGTGACCATTTCCTTTTTGTTGGAGTGATCATTGGTTGCTGGGTAACAGGTTTCTATTTGAAATCTGTTCTTTTATTTATTATCGCAAGTTATCTTCTTCTGGGACTACTGATAAAAAAACAAGTTGCTTTATTGGCACTTTGTTGTCTTGGCAGTGTATTGATAGGGGGACGTATGGTCAGTTTTCAAAATCGTCAGTTGGAAGAAGGATCGTTAACTGCTGAGGTTCTTATCTATTCTGATACGATCAAAGTTAATGGTGATTTAGTGACATTTGAAGGGAAACTGCCTGAAGGTAAAGTGATGGGGCGTTACCAAGTTTCTTCTCTTTCCGAAAAAGACCAATGGCTCAGCCGACAAAATTGGCAGAAATCACTAAGAGTACATGGAAATTTCAAGATAGCAGAGCCAATCCGAAACAAACATGCCTTTGATTACTCATTTTATTTGGCTAGCAGGAACTTCTTAGGCACATTGACGATTACTGAGATTCTCGCAAGCAAACAAACTGCCGGGATTTCTTCGATCTACAGGTGGCGAGCAGCTGCAGTGACTCACGTGAAGCAGTTTTTCCCTGAGAAGCTGGCATCTTATATAAACGCATTGTTATTTGGGTATAAAGATCATGAGTTTCAAGAGATCCGTCAATTATTCAGTAGCAGTGGCTTGCTGCACTTTTTTACTGTGTCCGGACTGCATGTGTCTTTCTTTTTCTACTGGTTAGAACGAGGTCTGAGACGAGGAAAGCTCACCAGAGAGGAGATGCTGCTTCCTCTTTTGCCAATTATCCTGATAGCCGCCATTTTATTTGGTGGTTCTATCAGCGTGATTCGAGCTGTTCTCGCTTATGGGATGACCGTTCTTTTGCGACTGTTTTCCTGTCACCTTTCAGCCTGTGATCGTTACGGTATCGTGCTTTTTCTAACACTTATGATCGACCCAAAAGTTTTTCTGCAAACGTCCGGGCAGCTATGTTTTTTGATGACTTTTTTATTGCTCATGCAAAGAAACGTACAGGTTTCCTCAGTGATCCGTTCTCAGTTTTTGCCGTTATTGGCAGCGCCGCTGCTGATGCACTTATTCTATGAATTTCCTTTGTTGGTTGGGATTTTTACTCTTCTTTTGCTTCCGTTGTTTCAACGTTTTATCTTACCTAGCTGTTTTGCTCTTTTTGCCGTAAGTCTTTTGATACCAAAAATACCCTATCTGGATAGTTGGAGTGAAACACTTTTGCATGGAATAGAGGAAATCGTCTTTTTTCTTGGAAGATTTGCCCTCACGACTGGAAGGATTCCCATAGAACTTGCTATTTTCTGTAGTCTTCTTGGTTTATTTTTGTATCAGCGACATCAGTTCTTTTTTTGTTTCTTAGTCAGTTTGTTTTTACCGCTACTTTTACAGCGTCTTTTTGTCCCTGCTGCCGTTACATTTGTCGATGTTGGGCAAGGTGATAGTATTGTCCTACAAACAGCCTTTAACCGGGAAGTGTATGTGATTGATACCGGCGGCAGTTTATCTTTTCCTAAAGAGGCGTGGCAGCAACGCGCGTATCAAGAAAATGCACACGCCTCATTGATTCCATTTTTAAAAGGCGAGGGAGTCAGGCAAATCGATGGGCTTTTTTTGACTCATGGAGACACGGACCATCTAGGTGATGCACTGGCATTAATGACAGCAATCCCTGTCAAAAAAATATACCTAGTTCCTGGAAGTGAACACCATCCTCAGATTGCCGCGTTAATCAAGCAGCTTCCGCAAGGAACTGTTCACTGGACAAAAGTGGGTGAAACCATTGGTCGCGACCTTGCTATCACTGTTTTAGCTCCTGAGTCTGGGCAAGGTGAAAATGAAGATTCTTTAGTTTTGAAGGCTGAAATTGAGAAATGGCGCTTTTTATTTACCGGTGATTTAGATCAAAAAGGGGAAGAAAAGTTGATTCAACTGTACCCTCATCTCCAGGCAGAAGTGGTAAAGCTAGGGCATCATGGCAGTCGTACCTCCACTTCTGCTCGTTTTATCGAGAGCCTTTCACCCAAAATCGGCATCATCTCTTGTGGCAAAGACAATCGCTATGGACATCCACATTCTGAAGTTTTGGAAGTGATGGAAGGAAGAAGCATCTTGAGAACAGATCAGCAGGGGATGATCCGCTTCAGCTGGTCAAATTGGCATCGTGTCCAACAGCTAGAAACATGGCTAGACTATCGATTAGAATGATGATAGGATGGAAAAGAAAGCGGGGGAATCTATGGAACTGCAAAAAGCGTTGCAAGAGATTCGGACGAAATCTCTGCAACCTATCTATTTAGTGACAGGCACAGAAAAATTTTTACAAGAACAAGTACGTCAAGCATTTTTGACGCGTTTTGAAGTTTCAAAAGATGACTTGAATTTTGCTTCTTTTGATATGGAAAGAGAGCCTTTGGATTTGGTGATTCAAGAAGCGCAATCGTTGCCGTTTTTCGGTGATCAGCGATTGATCTTTGTGGAGCGGCCTTTTTTTCTAACAGCAGAAAAAAAAGCCAATGTTCCAGAACATGACCTTGATGATTTTTTGCTGTATTTAAAAAATCCAATGGACACGGCTGTCTTGGTGATTTTTGCCGAATATGATAAGCTGGATGAACGAAAGAAAATCACGAAGCAGTTGAAAAAAGCAGGGATCATCATCGATGTGGCACCAATGAAAGAAGCGGATGTTCGTCGGTACTTGCAACAGACATTGACAAACGATGGTATTGAAATGAGTAGAGAAGCTTTTGAACTGTTCCTGCGGTTGACTGATCTCCATTTATCAAAAGCGATGCAGGAGTTGCAAAAATTACGCTTGTATGCAGGAAAAGATGCGAAGATCACAAAAGAAATCGTTCAGCAATTGATTCCTAAAACCTTAGAACACAATATTTTTGAATTGACTAATGATGTGTTACAAGGAAAAGTAGCGGATGCCTGGCGGTTGTATGATGACTTGTTGTTACAAGGGGAAGAGACCATTAAAATCAATGCAATTTTGATTGGACAAGTACGCTTGCTTTTACAAGCGTCGATTCTGATGAAGGTCGGCTATCAACAGGCAAATATTGCTGAGACACTAAAAATCCATCCCTATCGGGTCAAGTTAGCGATGCAGCAGGCAAGAAAGTTCAATGAAAAGCAATTAGCAGCCCTTTATCATGAATTGATTGAGAATGATTATTTGGTGAAAAGTGGTCAAATCGATAAAGAATTTCTGTTTCAATTGTTCGTTTTAAAGCATGGTAAAAGACAAGGGTAAAAGAAAGCCGAAGCAATCATTTGATTGCTTCGGCTTTAATTTGCTTATTTCGCAATTTTTTTACTTAAACGAGATTTGTCACGACTAGCTTTGTTCTTGTGGATCAATCCTTTAGTCTCAGCCATATCGATTGCTTTAACAGCATCTTTATATAACGCATCTACGTTATCAGCACCAGCTTCAACAGCTAGATCAAATTTTTTGATTGCTGTGCGCATTGTGCTTACTTGAGATGAATTCTTAGCATTAGCCGCTTCGCTTGTGCGAACACGTTTGATTGCAGATTCAATGTTTGGCATGTATTTCACCTCCAAAAATAAGTTCTTATACGTTTGAAACGTATAAATCAACACTAGTCATTATACCTAATGCAAGTTTCATTTGCAATAAAAGTTGTAAAGAAATTTTACTTAACACAAAAAAAGGTGCTTTTGCCAGCTATTTTTTCTTGTTCTATATTATTATTTTAATCCTTTACATATTTTTTAATGAATACTTACAAAAAGTTTACACTTTGTTCACTTTCTATGCTATGATTACTTCGGAATTTTTAAATGAGGTGTATAAATGTGAATATGGCTTTAGTTATAACCATCGTGCTCTCGTTAGGCGTTATTTTCGTCAATGGGTGGACGGATGCTCCAAATGCAATTGCCACCGCAGTCTCTACGAGGGTCCTACGTCCAAATGTCGCTATTGGAATGGCGGTAGTGATGAATTTCCTTGGGGTCTTAGTGATGACGTATTTCAATGCGCAAGTTGCTGAAACCATCAGTAACATTGTCAGCTTTGATACTGCTGGCGGCTTTCATGTTGCACAAATTGCTTTAGCTGCTGCACTTTTTTCAATCGTCGTCTGGACGGTTGCGGCTTGGTACTTCGGGATTCCAACTAGTGAATCCCATGCATTGATTGCTGGACTTACAGGAGCAGCAATGGCACTGGGCGGATTACATGCAGTAAACGGACAAGAATGGGTCAAAGTACTGATAGGGCTGGTGGTCTCAACATTGATGGGGTTCATTGGTGGGTTTATCATCACCAAATTGATCGTTTGGCTCTTCCGGGGAACTTCTCGTCGTAAAGCAAATAAAGTTTTTACGATCGGGCAAGCGGTCGCAGCTGGAGCAAACGCTTTTTTGCATGGCGCACAAGACGGTCAAAAGTTTATGGGGGTCTTTATGCTAGGTCTTTACTACAATAACCTTGTAGAAAAAAGCGGCAACGGCTTTACGATCCCTTTGTGGGTAATGGCGTTATGTTCTCTTACTATGGGAATCGGAACCTCTGTCGGTGGGATGAAAATCATTAAATCTGTCGGCATGGACATGGTCAAACTGGATAAATATCAAGGTTTTTCGGCTGACTTAACAGCGGCAATCTGCTTGTTCTTATCTTCCGTGTTTGGGATTCCCGTTTCGACGACACATACAAAAACAACTGCCATCATGGGTGTTGGCGCATCACGTCGCTTTTCCAGCGTTGACTGGCGCATCGTGAAAGAAATGATTTATGCTTGGATCTTGACTTTCCCAGGCTGTGGCTTGATTGCCTATGTAATGGTAAAAGTATTACTTGTGATTTTGTAAGGAGAGAGAAGAATGGCACGAAAAAAAAGTTTTGATTATTTTGCAGCGATGGAGCAGCTAGCAACCAATGGTCATTTAGCGGCAAAACGTTTCTCAGTTCTGATAAATGATTATTCAGAAGCAGCGTTAACTGAAGCAGCAGCAGAAATTCACGCATTAGAAAAAGAAGGCGATCAAGTGATCGCAGAATTGACCAATGAATTATATGATTCTTTTATCACACCGATCGATCGTGAAGATATTTTGATTATTTCTGAACGCTTGGACGATATTTTAGATGGCATCATGGGATTGACTTATTTATTTGAAAATCTTGTGATCAAGTCATTACGTCCGGAAACAGCTGATTTCGCTGTCATGATCGAACAGGCCACACAAGGTGTGCAGACGGCGTTAAAAGAGTTTCCTAAGTTCAAAAATTCAAAGACGCTACGACAAATGATCAATGATGTCAATCGTATCGAGTCTGAAGCGGACCTTTTGTACTCTAAATTGAAAAAGGCCCTTTTCACTGATGAAAAAGATGTCTTAGAAATCATTAAATGGAAAGACATTTATGACCGCTTTGAAACAATCATCAACGACACAGAAGGTGCTGTCGATATTATTGACGGCATGGTCATCAAAAATACGTAATTTAGCTAAAAACACTGCGATGTCCAAAAGGACATCGCAGTGTTTTTATTATAAAGATACTAACCAGTAAACGATCAAAACCGCACCAAGTACGATACGATACCAACCAAAGAAAGTGAAATCGTTTCGTTTGATATAATTCATCAAGAAGCGGATGGCTAACACGGAAACGATAAAGGAAACGATCGTTCCAGTTAATAAGATAACTGTTCCTTGCAAGTCAAAAGCATTTCCAACTTTAAGAAATTTGTATATTTTCCATATACTTGCACCGAACATGGTAGGGATACCTAAGAAGAATGAAAATTCTGTTGCGACAAAGCGGGAGGCACCAATCATGATTCCTCCAAGAATCGTAGCGCCAGAGCGTGATGTTCCGGGAATCAATGCTAATACTTGAAACATCCCGACAATTAGTGCTGCTTTATAAGTGAACTTGTTCAAATCGGTACATTTTGGTTCTTTGTTTTTGTTTCTTTTCTCAACGACGATGAAGCCGATCCCGTAGATGATCAGAACGATCGAAACAGAGAGGAAATTATAGAAGTGAGCGTCTAACCAATCGTCCAGTGGCAAACCAATGATGACTGATGGTAAGACAGCAATGATCACTTTCGACCAGAGTGTCCAAGTGTCTCTCTTTTCCAATGCATTTTTGGTGGGTGAAAAAGGGTTTAATTTATGGAAATAGAGGTAAACAACCGCCAGAATCGCTCCTAACTGGATCACGACGTTGAACATCGCCATAAATTCCGGGCTTACTTTCAACCCAATAAATTCATCAGCAAGGATCAAGTGACCGGTACTACTGATGGGAAGCCATTCGGTAATGCCTTCAATGATCCCGAAAAGGATGGCTTTAATAAAATTCGCAAAAAACATTTGTTCAGTCCTTTCTTGTATGGTGAAATACATTACATAGTATACCTGTTCTAGGAAAAAATACCAAACACTTCCTAAAAAAAGAGCAGTTTTTCTTGCTGAAAAAATCGTCAAGCCGAGGATCTTTTCAGCAAAAAACTACTCTTACTTTTGTTGATTCATTATTGCAAGAAAATCAAGCGAGGAGATCTTGTGAAAGGGCAAGTCCTTTCTTGATATATTCAGTGTTGCCCACTTCCGCAATTGTGAATTCACCATTTTCATAAATCAGTCGGGTAACCGAACCATTATCGATGTCCACACGCACGTTGTTTTCGTTATTGATCAAATGCAGCAAGAAGGCGATCGTTAGACCATGGGACACAACTAACGCATTGCCGCCGCCTTTTTTCTCAACCCGATACGCGATGTCTTCAAAGCCGGTTTTGACCCGTTCAGTCAATTCATCGAAGGATTCGGCCCAATTCGCTGTGTCCGCACGATGAATCGCATTGGCAACAGCCTCAAAGCTGACATGGCTAGCAATCATATTGTCATAATCAGGGAAATCCAACACACGAGGAATGACGCCCCACATTTCTGCATCATAAGCCCCTTCTAAAGACCCAAAACACCATTCTCTGATTCGTTTATCAATATGATAAGGAATCTGAGGCCCACGTAAATGCTCGCCCAAGATCAAGCGCATGGTTTCGATAGCACGACCACTATCACTGGATACTGCTTCCACAAAATCGATCTCCCGGAGACCAAGCCCAAGATAATGGATTCCTTGTTCACCTGTGCGGGTCAATGGAGTATCACACCATCCCTGAACGCGCTGTAATGTATTGAACATTGTCTTACCGTGTCGCACGACATATAATTCTGTTCTTGCCATATCGTTTCCTCCTTTTACATTTATCTAAAAAATGGATTTGTCCGTTTTTCGTTTTCAATCGTCGTTGGCTCACCATGCCCTGGATAAACAGTTAATTGGTTGGGCAGAATAAACAACTCAGATTGGATACTCGTTAATAATTGTTCCAAATTACCAGTTGGTAGATCCGTACGTCCAATACTGCCTTTAAAAAGGGCATCTCCTGAAACGACAAAATCATCAAAAATAAAGCTGACACTCCCAATGGAATGTCCCGGAGTTGCCACAACGCGAAAAGAGATGCCGTCAATTTGATAATCTTTTAACGCCAATTCATGCTCTGCAGGACGTGCAGTAATACCGCCTAAGTCAGGATGGCGACCAGAAAGATTTTTTAGAGGATCTCCTAACCAATCTTGTTCTAATGGACTGACATAAACGGGGATACTGTAATAGTCTCTTAAGTGATCCACTGCACCGATATGGTCATAATGAGTATGGGTCAATAAGATTGCACTAGGCTTTGCTTCTGTTTTTTCGATTTCAGCAATGATTCGTTCAGCCTCTGCTCCCGGATCAATGATTAATAAATGCCCATCTTGCCAAACCAAGTAACAATTCTCTTGAACAGGGCCGGTGACTAAGCCAATGATTTTCATATTTTAACCTCCTCTGTTTCTTCTTTTAGTATAGCCTAAAGTATTCAAGGAAACAAAAAAAGCTTTTTAAAGATTCACAGTTTTGCTCTTTATTTAGGAAAAAGCAAGAGAGCGTAAAATGGCTCTTCTTGCGCTGGTGGAAGAAACCAAAGAGAAAATGAGATTAAAAAAATCTGCAAAAAACGGCAGTTTGATTAAAAATAGGGTCGTTTTTAAAAAACTATCCCGAAAAATTTTCTAAGAAACCTCCGTAAAAAAATACACTGTTATACTATAATTAATTCAAAAAACCTTAATTATGGAAATAGTGGAGGCAGTAACATGAATAAGAAAGTATGTCTAGTTTTATGCTCATTCTTTTGCAGCTTGTTACTCGCAAGCTGTGGGCAAGAAAATAAAGCAATCAAAACGAGCGAACCTACGACAGCTACTGCGACCAAGCTCAGATCCACAAATGCCGAGAATGTCGACTTGATGCTGATTCAAGAAGAAAGCAGTCAATTTCCGCAAAGCCAAGGTGTCTATGATCTGCAAGGAGAAGAATTGACCATCGTCAAACAATACTTGCCTAT